>JBDSWC010000073.1:0-31049 GCA_039926845.1 Sphingomonas sp.
CCGAAGGCTCGCCCGAGGCCAAGCAGCACATGCGCCAGCGCCAGCGCGAAATGAGCCGGCGGTCGGTTCGGAAAGCGGTCGCCTCGGCCCACGTCATCCTGACCAACCCGACGCACTTCTCGGTCGCGTTGCGCTACGACCGCGACAGCGATGTCGCGCCGATCGTCGTCGCCAAGGGCCGCGGCGTCACCGCGCTCGCGATTCGCGACGTCGCTGGCGAGGAGCACGTGCCGATCCTCGAATACCCCGCACTGGCCCGCGCGGTCTATTATACCAGCCGCGAAGGACAGGAAGTCCGCGACGATCTCTACGCCGCGATCGCGACCGTTCTGGCGTTCGTTTTCAACCTCAATACACGCGCCGCGGCGGCTCAGCCCGCGATCGACGTGCCGACTACCGCGCGCTTCGACGAAAACGGCGTCCGGCAATGACGAATCGGCTAAAATCTGCGGGTTTCCGGTCGTTCCATGATTCGACGCGCGCGGAGATTGCACAGTGACCACGACAACCCCCAGCACCAGCAGTGCGACGGCCTCGGCCGCGCAGGCGCTGTTCACTTCGCTGTCGAGCGGGTCGGGGGTCGATACCGCGTCGCTCGTGACCTCGCTGGTCCAGGCGCAATTCGCCGCCAAGACCGACGCCCTCACCAAGAAATCCGACACGATCACCGCGCAGATTTCGGGCGCGTCGACGCTGATGAGCAATGTCAGCCAGTTCGCCGCAGCGCTCAAGTCGCTGGCGACCGGCGGCACGCTTCAGTCTCAGTCCGTGTCATCCAACGCCAGTGTCCTGACTGCGACGGCGCTGTCGGGCGCCAAGCTGTCGGGCTTGTCGTCGTCGATCAGCGTCGCGCAATTGGCGAGCGGCCAAGTAGCGCGGACCACCACGCCGGTCGCCACCCGAACGACGGCCCTCGGCACCGGCCAGCTGACCCTCACGTTCGGCACTGCGACGTACACCCCCGACAAGACTGCGATGACCGGCTTTACTGCGGGCGGCGGCACGCTGGTCGCGATCGATATCGTTGCAGGGTCGGAAAGCCTCGACGGCATCGCCGCCGCGATCAACGCCAAGGCGGCAGGGGTCACCGCTTCGGTCGTGACCGACGCCGACGGCACCGCCTATCTGTCGCTCAAGGGCGCGAGCGGGGCCGCGCAGGCATTCACGCTCACCGCATCTGACGACCCCTCGGGCAATCTCGCTCAGCTCAACGTCGGGGTCGGCGCCGCCGGCACCGCGTTGACCGCGGGCGCACAGAACGCGCGGCTGACGGTCGACGGCGTCACCGTCGAACGCGGCTCGAACACGATCAGCGATCTCGTCGCCGGGGTGAAGCTCCAGCTCACCGGCACCAGCACGACGCCGGTGTCGCTGACCAGCACGACGCCGACCGACGCGCTCAAGGGCGCAGTCACCGATTTCGTCGATACTTATAACGAGATGCTCAAGACGCTGACCGCGCAACTCGATCCGCAGACCGGGCCGTTGCGCGGGGACACCGCTGCGCAGTCCCTCTTGCGGTCGCTCCGTGCGCTCACGACGACGCCGATCCTGACCGGGGGTGCCACGGGCACGCCGACCACCTTGGGTGAAATCGGGATCAAGACCAACCGCGACGGCACGCTGTCGGTCGATACCAATACGCTGACGCACGCGTTGTCGGTTGCCCCCGACGCGGTCGAGGCGATGTTCTCGTTCTCGTCGAACAGCACCGATGGGCTGACCGCGGCGCTCAACTCGATCTCGCTCGCAACGAGCAGCACGCTGTTCGGGCTCGGCGCATCGACCAAACGATATAACGAATTGGCGTCCAACGTCGCCAAGGCGCAGGAAGCGATCTCGACGCAATCGGACGCGATGACCACACGGCTGACTCAGCAATATGCAAGCATGAACGCCAAGGTCGCTGCATATCGGTCCACGCAGGCGTTCCTGAAGAACCAGATCGACGCCTGGAACAAGCCCGCCTGATGGCCGCTTACGCAACCGCGCTCGGGGCCGATCCCTACACGACGTACCGCCAGATCGACCTGGTCGGGCGCACCGCCGAGGCCGATGGCGGCGCGTTGGTGCAGCTGCTGTACGAGGAGCTGGTTCGCGCGCTTCGCGTCGCCGCCTGGGCGACCGAGAAGCGCGATTACGCCCGCAAGAGCGAGAAAGTGACGCGCGCCACCGCGATCCTGTTTGCGCTCGAATCGGGGCTCGATTTCGACACCGGCGGCGATGTGTCGCACACGCTGTCGCGACTCTACCGCGGCGCCCGCGCGACGATCGTCAACGCCAGCATCGGCAGCGATTCGCGGCCGTTCCATGACGTCGCCGATAATTTGGAAGAGATCGCCGCCGCCTGGGCGCAAGTTCGCGGGGCGGGGTAGGACGATGCTGATGAGCGATACCGGCCGGCCGATGCGCACGATCCTGGTGGTCGACGATAGCCGTACCAACCTGAACGCCATCGGCGAGCGGTTGACCGCGCTGGGCTATATGACTGCGTTGGTCGACAATGGCGGCGAAGCGCTCGACCTGATCACCGCGCGCGGGTTCGACCTCGTGCTGCTCGACATGGTGATGCCGGGGATGAACGGGATACAGGTGCTGGCCGAGCTGCGCTCGCGCACCGAAACGAGCGACTTACCGGTCATCGTGGTGACCGCACGCGACGATGCCGCCGCTGCGGTCGAGGCGCTCGCTGCGGGCGCCGACGACCACCTCGCCAAGCCGTTCGAATTCGAGGTGCTGGTTGCGCGGATCGAGCGCACGCTCGCGCGCGGGCGGCGCATCGCCGACCTCAAACGATCGAATGCCTCGCTCGACGCGCGGATCGCCGCGCGCGCGATGGAATTGGGCGAGGCGCGCGCCGAACTTGCCGACGCTCGCGCCGACCGCCAGCGGCTGGTTGCCGAGATGGAGCGGCTGCGGGCGGCCTAACCGCGCAGCCAGTGCTGGCGGACGAAATAGGTCGTGACGCCAACCGCGGTCAGCACGCAGATCCCGACGATCGCATCGAACGCCCAGGGCTGGTCGGCCAGCCATAGCCCGCGCACGTTCATCCCGTAGAGGCCGGTCAAAAAGGTCAGTGGCAAAAAAATCAGTGCCGCGATCGAGATGATCAGCCCGCGCTGATCGATCTGTTCGGCGCGCAGGTCGGTCAGCGCTTCGTGGGTCAGTGCGGCGCGCTCGCGGATGCTCTCCAGCTCCTCGGCCATGCGCGCGGCGCGGTCGGCGGCGGCCGACAGATGCAACCGGTCGTCGTCGTCGAGCCAGCCGACCGGCAAGGTGGCGAGCTTCTCGATCGCGGTACGCTGCGGTGCAAGGAAACGGCGATAGCCGATCGATTGTGCGCGCACTCGCGTTACGGTCCGGCGCAATTCGAAGACCTTGTCCGCGTCGAGTTGCGTCTCGCACTCGTCAAGGTCGTCGCCCAGTTCGGCGACGTCCGGATCAAGATCGGCGGTAATCGCGACGGCAAATTCTGTGATCAGGTCGCCGGGGTCGAGCACCTTGCCGTCGGCAACGGCCTGTTCGACGGTTTCGATCGCGATCAGTTTCTTGCGCGTAACCGAAATGACGCGGGGGCCGATCGCCCAAATTCGAACCGAAGCGAGCGGGTCCGAGGAGACCATCTCGTCTGCCGATCGGCCGCGCAGGTTGAGCAACGCGCCGTCACCAACCTGCTCGCACCGCGGGCGCGTTTCGGTCGCGATCAGCGCATCTACCAGATAATCGTCGAGCTTCGCGGTGTTCGCCAGCCAATCCTGCGCGTGCTCGTTGTTGGTGGTCAGGTGGACCCAGACGAACCCGCTCCGTGTCTTCAACGCGTCCTTGATGTGGCAGCGCGTCGCCTTGCCGGCCCGGCTGACTTGAAAGGCAAAGCCACTCATCGCGCCATCTCCAGATACACGGTCAGCCCGTCGCCGGGGTCCAAGGGCGGGGCAAGGGAAACGATCCGCGGCGCATCGGCCCGCGCGCGGTCGAGGATCGCGGCGGGCACGCCGGGGGCGTGCATCACGCGGTCGGCCTGGGCGAGCGCGCGGGCTTGGCGCAGGGTGAGATCGTCGGGGTCGAGGGAGGTGAGTGTTACCATTTCCAATGCGCTCCCGCGAAGGCGGGAGCCCAGTGTGGCAGCGCAATCCGCATGTGACTCTGGATTCCCGTTTTCGCGGGGATACGAAGCCAGCAAATCGTCCAGCGCTTTGCCGATCGCATACCGTCGTTCGCGGCTATCCGTTATCTTCTCGCGAAGACCGGACAGCGACTTGGCCAACTCACCCAACCCCGCGGGCAACATGATCTCCAACCGCTGCCGCAACGCCGCGGCAAGTCCCGCGGACGCACCACCGGTCCCCACCGCGACGATCACCGGCGAGCGATCGACGATCGCGGGCAGGGTGAAATCGCAAAGATCGGACCGGTCAACCGCGTTGACCAGCACGCCGCGCGCCTTGAGCCGCGCCACCGTCGCGTCGGGATCGTCCATCGCCACGATCGCCAGCGCCGCCTCGGCGTCTTCGCCCACGATCACCGCGCCCGCGCGCTCCAGCAACCGTCGCTTCGCGTCCGCCACTTCGCCCTCGCCGATCAGCATCACCGGCCGCCCTTCCAGTCGGACGAATATCGGCAGGCTGTGCAGCCCTACAGCCATTCGGGAACGCGTTCCTCGTCCATGATCGTCTTGGGCGAAATGCGTTCGGCGACGATCGCATAGCGGTCACCGTCGACCATCACCTCGGGCACCAGCGCGCGGCTGTTATACGTCGACGCCATCGTCGCGCCGTACGCGCCCGCGGTGCGGAAGATCGCGAGGTCGCCTTCCTTCACGAAATCAATATCGCGCGCCTTGGCAAACGTGTCGCCGCTTTCGCACACAGGACCCGCGATATTGGCAACGAAGCGCTCGCCCGTCGGCTTCACCGCGACGAAATCGTGCCACGCATCGTAGAGCGCGGGACGGGCGAGGTCGTTCATCGCGGCATCGACGATCACCCAGGGGTTGCCCGGCGACGGCTTTACCCAGATCACCTTGGTCAGCAGCACCCCGGCATTGCCCGCGATCACGCGGCCGGGCTCGAACATCAATTCGACGTCCCAATCGCGCGTCACCCGCGCGACCATCGCGCCGTATTCGTCGGGCCATACCGGCTGATCTTCGGCTTTGTAGGCGACCCCCAGACCACCGCCGAGATCGACACGCGTTACCGCGTGCCCCGCGGCGCGCAATTCGGCGACCAGCTGGCCGATGCGGGTATAGGTCGCCTCCATCGGCGCCGTGCTCAGCAACTGGCTGCCGATGTGCGACGCGACGCCGCGCAGGTCGAGGCCCGGCAACGACGCCAGCCGCGCATAGATGGCGGGCGCATCGGCGATCGCGACGCCGAACTTGTTCTCCGCCTTGCCGGTTGAGATCTTGGCGTGCGTGCCCGCATCGACATCGGGATTGACGCGCAGCACGCACGGCGCGCGCTCGCCCCGCGCGGCGGCGATCTCCGACAGCGCGACGCCCTCGGCTTCGAGTTCGAGGTTGAACTGGCCGATCCCGCGGTCGAGCCCTTGCGCTAATTCGCCGCGCGTCTTGCCGACGCCGGAAAACACGATGTCCTTTGCCGGCATTCCAGCCGCCAGCGCGCGCTCGAGCTCGCCGCCCGACACGACGTCGGCGCCATAGCCGGCATTGGCCATCAGCCGCAGGACCGCTAGGTTAGGGTTGGCCTTGATCGCGTAGGCGAGGTGGACGCGCGGGCAATCCTTCAACCCGTCGCGAAACGCCGCCGCGTGCCGTTCGAAGGTCGCGCGCGAGTAGACATAGACCGGGGTTCCCACTTCGGCGGCGATCCGCGCCATGGGGACGTCCTCGGCGTAGAGCTCGCCGTTTCTAAGTTGGAAGTGATCCATCAGTTCGCCGGGGGCAGATCGAATTCGTTGCCCTGGCGCTCTTCCGAATTGGTGAGCAATTCGTCGCTGCGCGTGGGCCGCGCCTGGCTGGAGGCGGTGAGCAATTGCTTTGGCGTTGGCGTCGCGGCGGCGCCATAGGGTGCGACCGGCAACGCCTTGCCCGCGGCGGGCTTGAGATCCCGCGCGGCGCCGCATGCCGCGAGCGCGAGGACCAAGCAGAGGGCAACCAAACGCTTCACTTCTTCTCTCCCGCGCGCGCCGCCTTCGCTGCCGTGATCGCCTCGCGCACCTTGACCGGCGCGGTGCCGCCGAAACTGATGCGGCTCGCGACCGACGCATCGACGCTCAATACGTCATAGACGCGTTCGTCGATGCGGTCATCGATTCCCTCGAGGCTTTCGATCGGCAGCGCGTCGAGCCCGACGCCGGCATCCTCCGCCGCCTTGACCGCGCGTCCGGTGATGTGGTGCGCCTCGCGAAACGGCACGCCGGCCTCGCGCACCAGCCAGTCGGCCAGGTCGGTCGCGGTCGCGAACCCGCTCTCGGCGAGGCCGCGCATCCGGTCGGTGCGGAACGTCGCACTCTCGACCATCCCGGTCATCGCCGCGATCGACAGCGCGAGCAGGTCGTGCGCCTCGAACACCGGCGGTTTGTCGTCCTGCATGTCCTTCGAATAGGCGAGCGGCAGGCCCTTCATCGTGATGACCAGCGCGGTCATGCACCCGGCGATCCGCCCGGCATGGCCGCGCACCAGTTCGGCGGCGTCGGGGTTGCGCTTTTGCGGCATGATCGAGCTGCCGGTCGACCATTGATCGGACATCGCGACGAACCCGAACGGCTGCGACGCCCAGATCACGAATTCCTCGGCGAGGCGGCTCAGGTGCAGCGCGCACTGCGTCGCCGCCATCAGATGATCGAGCGCGAAGTCGCGGTCGCTGACCGAATCGAGGCTGTTGGTGGTTGGCGCGTCGAAACCGAGCGCCGCCGCGGTCGCGTCGCGATCGATCGGGAAGCTCGTCCCTGCGAGCGCCGCCGCGCCGAGCGGGCAGCGGTTCATCCGCGAGCGATTGTCGGCGAACCGGCTGCGGTCGCGCGCGATCATGTCGTGATACGCCATCAGATGATGGCCGAGCGTCACCGGCTGCGCCGATTGCAGGTGCGTGAAGCCGGGCATCACCGCATCGGCATGCTCGTCGGCGCGCGCGATCAACGTGTCCTGCAACGCGCCCAGCGCGGCCTCGACCTGGTCGATCGCGTCACGCACCCACAGGCGGAAATCGGTCGCGACCTGGTCGTTGCGCGACCGTGCGGTGTGCAGCCGCCCGGCGACCGGCCCGACTTTCTCCGCCAGCCGCGCTTCGGTCAGCATGTGGATATCTTCGAGCGCGAGGTCGTCGGGCACGCCGTCACGCTCATAGTCCTTGGCGACCGCGTCGAGTCCCTCGGCGATCGTCTTGGCGTCCGCCGGGCTCAATATACCCACCGCGCCCAGCATCGCGGCATGCGCCTTCGACCCGGCGATGTCCTGGCGCCATAGTCGCTTGTCGAACGGGATCGACGCATTTATCTCGCGCATCACAGCGGCGGGTCCATCGGCGAACCGTCCCCCCCACATGGAGTTCGTGGTCTTGCGCTCAGTCACTCTGTTGCTGCCCGTCCTCTTGCCGGTCCTGCTGACCGCCGGTTGCGATAGGCAATCGCCCGCGAACGGGCAAGCGAACGGCGTTGCCGCCAACGTCGCAGACGCCAGCGCGCCGACGCCCGACGAAGCGACCGGCCCAGCCGACAACGGCGTGGACGTGATCGGCAAGCTCGATCGCGGGCATAAGGGCGAGGCTGCGCCGACCGCTCTTTTCGACGATCCCAATGGCGTGAAGACCACGCTCGCCAGCTTTTCGGGCAAGCCGTTCGTGCTCAACCTGTGGGCGACGTGGTGCGGGCCGTGCAAGATCGAGATGCCCGCGCTCGACAAGATCGCCGCCGAGGGCAAGTTGCCGGTCGTGACGGTCAGCCAGGATATGGACGGTGCGACGGCGGTGAAGCCCTATTTCGCCGCGGCGCAGTTCAAGGCGCTTAAGGCGTATCTCGATCCCGACCTCGGCTTCTCCAAGGCGCTGGGGAACCCGAGCCTCCCGACCACGATCCTCTACGACGCAAGCGGCCACGAAGTGTGGCGGATGACGGGCGGGATGGACTGGACCAGCCCAACCGCGCGGGACTTGCTGGCGGAGGCGGGCTAGGCCGCGCGGTCGCGAGTCGCTTCGGCGAACTTGTCCGCCCGCCGCAGTCCCACCATCATCTGCCGCTCGAGCCGCGCGCACAACGCCGCATAATAGTCCGACAGGAAGCCGTAATCGTCGTGGTCGTCGGGCAGGTCGGCCTTGCGCCGGATGGCCGCCGCCACCGTGATCAGCGCGTCATTGTTGCCGTCGCGCAGCACTTGCTCCAGCGTCTGCAATTCGTACTCGCCGTAAAGGCTCAGCGCGTGGTCGCTGAACGTGCGGCGCGACCGGTCGGTCTGCGCGAGCGAGGCGACGATGTCCTGGCCCAGTTTCGCCTTAGCGCGCTGCACCACCCAGGTCCCCGCGAGCAAGTCGCCGACGCGCAGGCGGTCGCGGTTGAACAGCGGGAAGAACAGGAACACGCCGCTCCACACCAACGCGAGCAGCGAGATCATCTTGTCGGTGCCGCTTTGGAAGATTGTCGCGAAAAAGAACGAGATCGGGAGGAAGAATTCGATCTCGCGCATCGCGTTGCGCGCGATCACCGCGCCGCCGGTCAGTCGCGACCCGTCGCGCGCGACCACGCGCAAGCCGACGATGCGCTTGCCTAGCGTCGCGCCGCGCCCGCCCATCTCGAACAAGGTGAACCAGCCGTTCCGTAGGAAAAAGAACCCGATCAGCCACAACCCGCTCAGCAGCACCGATTCGGCGGCGACCGCGGTGGTGCCGATGACGATCGTGCCGATGATCAGCACCGCGAGCATCATCAGGAGGTCGAGCATGAACGCGCCCGCCCGCGAGCCGGCCGAGGCCAGTTCGATGCGCAAATCGACGCCCTCTGGCGTGACGAAGCTGCGCCGGAGCGAGACTGCGGGCTTAGGCGGGCGCGCCATTGTACCTCCGCGGCCAGTAGAAATAAAGGAACCAGCCGAGCAGCATCGCGATACCGATCGCATAGCGCGCGGTGTCGGAGGTGACGGTCTGGCGCCCGATCCCTTCGAGCAAGCCAGCCACCGCCAGCATCACCACCGTCCCGCCCATCGCGGTTGCTGCCGACCGCCCCGCCGCGACCGCCGCGTCGGCACGCGACTTGCGCCCCGGAAACGCGAGCGCGAGTCCGATCCGGAACCCCGCCGCGCCCGAAATTATGATCGCGAACAATTCGGTCGTGCCGTGGATCATCAGCCAGCCGATGAAGTTGTAGCCGAGCCCCTTGGCGGCGAACACCTGGACCAGCGTGCCGAGCATCAGCCCATTGTAAACGATCAGCCCGGCGGTCGGTAGGCACAGCGCGAACCCCAGCGCGAACGACATGATCGCGATCTGCGCATTGTGGGTGAACAGGAAGGTGGCGAAAAACGCCAACGCGTTCTGCTGGCTGTCGGCGCCGCCGTCGTAGAGCGTGCTGCGCAGGAATTTCGCGGTCGCGGTCGGGTCGCGGCCCTGCGCCATATCGTCGGGGAACAGCACGTAGAACCAGCTCGGGTTGTTGCGCACCAGCAGATACGCGACGATTGCCCCCGCGGCGGTCAGGACGAACGCGACCAATGTTTCGCGCCACAAGGCCTGCACCGCCTTTGGCCAGCTGCGCGCAAAGAAATGACCGAGCTGGCGCATCGCCGAGGTCGGCACGCCGTAAATCTGGAAATAGGCGCGCGTGCAGAGCTGTTCGAGATAGGCGACCAGACTCTTGTCGAGCGAGGTTTCGCGCGCGACCGACAGCGACGACAGCGCCGACCGATACAACACCGGCAGCACCAGCAGCGCCTGTTCGGGCACGCCGCGCACCCCACGCTTCTCGATTGCGGTGACGATTCGGTCGAGCTCCTCCCAATCGGCTTCGTGCGCCTGGCGGAAGCGCGTCGCGTTGACCATCGGCACGCGGGCATCGACCATCGCCGTCACAGCAAGTTTCTCCGCTTGAGGTCGACATAGCCCTGGACCAGACGGTCGCTGACTCGGTCATACTCGCTCTCGATGACGTGCGCGCCCAGGTGTCGCAGCCGGGTCAGCGCGAGCAACCGGTCCTTGAGCAGCGCCGCCGCGGTCACCGCGCGCGTAATGTCGTCGGGGGTCTGCGGCGCGCGGTCGACGATTGCTTCGAGCTCCTCGTCGCGCAACACCACGACCATCAGCAGATGTTTCTGCGCCAGCCGCGCCGCGGCGCGGATCATGAAGTCGGCGCTGGTCAGGTCGGTGAACTCGGTGAACAGCACGATCATCGACCGGCGCGTCAGCCGTGCGGCAAGCGTCGTCAGCGCGTAGGTGTAGTTGGTCTCGTCGCCCGAATAATCGATCCGCGCCGCGAGCCGCTGAAGTTCGGGGAAGGCGCCCGCCCCGGAGATCAGTCCGCTGGCGATGCGCGGCCGCGAATCGAACGCGTGGAGCGCGACACGGTCGCCGAGCTTGAGCGCGACCCAGCCGGTCAACAGCATCGCCGCGACCGCGCGGTCGATCCGCGGCACGCCGGCGACCGGCTCGGACATCTGGCGGCCCGCGTCGACCGCGAAGACGATCTGATTGTTGCGTTCGGTGCGATATTCCTTGGCGTGGAGCTTGAGGTGGCGCGCCGATTGCTTCCAGTCGATCGCGCGGCGGTCCATGCCCGAGCGATATTCGACCAGCGCGTCGAAATCGGTGCCGTCGCCGCGGTCGAGCTGGGTCATCAATCCTTGCAAGGCGTGGCGCTGGAAGATCCGGGCACCCTTTTCGTGAACCGGGCGGATGTCGGGCAGGATGGCGAGGCTGGCGTCGCTGGCGACGCGCTTCCCCTTCCAGATCAGCCCGAGCGGCCCACGCCAGCGCACCCACACCTGGGCGAAGCGCGCAGTGCCGCGGCGTAGCGTGTCGACCGGCAGCGCTACCGCGCCGAGCCGACCGCTCAGTTCGACGGTGGCGCGTCCGTCATCCTCGATATCGACCAATGCGTCGCCCGCGATCGCCACCTCAGCGCGGCGCGGTGCGCCTCGCGCGGTCGCTGTCACCGACACGATCGCCTCGACGGTCTCGCCCACGCTGGCGGTGTTCGGCAGCGTCAGCACCGCGTCGATATCGCGCGCGCTCAACGCGAGGACCGCGTCGATCAACGTCGCCGCCAGCACCGCCGCGGGCCAGGCGAGCGCGACATACCAGCGGTCCGCCATCTGCATGGCGACCACCAGCGCCACCGGCGCTCCGGCGGCAGCGGCAAGGACGGCGAAGCGCGTGGGGTAGATCACCCGCGATCCATCCTAACAGTTGGACGCCTCCCCGGCGAAGGCCGGGGTCCAGTCGCTAAGGTCGACGTAATGAAGCGAGTCGATCTCCAACAAGCCGCTCGCAACTGGGCCCCGGCTTTCGCCGGGGAGGCGCGCGTAAAATTTGGAGCGGTTGGGCTCACCGTGGGGCCTCAATCTGCTCGATGATCCCGGTCACCACGTCCTCGACCACCCGGCCGTCGATTTCGGCGGCCGGCGACAAGATCAGGCGATGACGGAGCAGGGCGGGGGCGAGTTGCTTGACGTCGTCGGGAATGACGAAGTCGCGCCCGTCGATCGCCGCGCGCGCTCGCGCCGCACCGGCCAGCATCGCGCCGGCGCGCGGACTGGCGCCGCCCTCCAGATCGGCGACGCCGCGCGTGCCGCGGATCAACGCGGCAATGTAATCGATCACTTCATCGGCCAGCCTGACCCCGGCAACCGCCTCGACCGCCGCGCCGATTTGCGCAGCGTCGGTCTTCGCGGTCACGCCCCAGCGTTCGGGCTCCATCGCCTTGGCGCGTGCGCCGTGCGTGGCGATGATCTTGCGTTCCTCGGCGGCCGATGGATAATCGACCGTCTGCTTGAACAGGAAGCGGTCGAGCTGCGCTTCGGGCAGCGGATAGACGCCCTGCTGCTCGATCGGGTTCTGCGTCGCCACCACCATGAAGCGGTCGCCGAGCGACAGGCTCTCGCCATCGATCGTCACGGTGCGTTCCTGCATCGCCTCAAGCAACGCTGCCTGCGTCTTGGGCGGGGTGCGGTTGATTTCGTCCGCAAGCAAAAGGTCGGTGAAGATCGGGCCGCGGGTCAGCGTGAACTGGCTGGTCTGGAAGTTGAACAGGTTCGCGCCGATGATGTCGCCGGGCATCAGGTCGGGGGTGAACTGGATGCGCCCGAACTTGATCCCGATCGCTTGCGCGAAGCTGTGCGCGAGCAATGTCTTGGCGGTGCCCGGCGGGCCTTCGAGCAGGATGTGGCCGCCGGCGAACAGCGCGACGAGCATCAATTCGACGGTCGCCTCCTGCCCGACGACCGCCTTGCCGACCTCCTCGCGGATGGCCTGAGCCAGATTGCGGACCTCTTCGACCGTCACTTGCCCTTCTCCTTCTGCCAATCGTGTAATGCCTGTGCAGCCGTGACCAGGCTTTGCCGGTCGGATGCATCATCGGCGGCCGCCGCGAGATCGCTGAACCGCGCCCGGCCGCACAATTTGTCGAGATAGTCGTCGATGTGCTTGTCGCGCAGCTTGCTGGGCACGCCGAACGCGGTGACCGCGCGGTCGCGGATCACCTCGACATAGCGCCCGCCAAGCCGCGCCTGGCGCCGCGCCTTGCGGATCAGCGCCGCCGAATTGTCGACCAAAGCCGCCTTGCCGAACGCGATCGCACGCTCGCGACGCACCGCCGGGCCGAACCGCGTGAACGCCTGCCATCCGGCGAGCAGCATCGCCACGACGAGGGTCAGCGTCATCGCCAGAAATGGTGGGTCGAACGCGAGCCGCAACGGATTGGGCGAGCGGCCTAGCCCGACGAGCGTCACGTCGAACGAAATCGGCTCGTTCGACACGTTGAGTTGGTCGAGCAAGTCGAGCGCCGCGGCCGCGGTCGCTTCGTCGCGCATCCCCATGTTCGACAGCAAGTCGCCGTCCGCCAGCACGTAGAGCGGCCCGTCGCCGATCTGCCCCAGCACGATCCGCCCGTCCTGGTCGGTCAGGAGGGGAGTCAGATGCGCGCCGCTGATCGACTGGAGCGGTCGCGGCGCGGCGATTCGGATGGCGCTGTCGGCCAGCCACCCGTCGGCGGTCAGCGCTCGCCCAGCGCTCCTGGTCCGCGTAACCGCGAACTTGTTGCCCGGCGCCAGCACGCCAAAGGGCTCGCTCGGAGGCAGCAATCCCAAGTGCACCACCCAGCCCGAATGCTTCGGATCGGCGATCGTCGCCCATTTGGGCAGCACGATCAGCGTCGGCAGGCGCGAGCGGCGCGCGATCACATCGCCCATCGGCGTGTCGGCGGTCTGCGGGGTCAGAATCGTCAGCCCGCGCCCGTCGAGCAAATTTTCGTCGCGGATCACGCGCGTGTCGTATCCCGCCGCCTGCGCGAGCCGGATGATTCCGCTATATCCGATCGCCGAATTGGAGACGGCGTGCGCCGCGCCGCCGCCCTTCGGCGTGCTGCCGGGCGCATAGGCAGCAGCGATCAGCATCGCGGCGAACGCGGCGACCCCGACCGCGACCAGCAGCACGATCGTGCGCAGCCGGAACAGGCTCGGTGCGTCGCCGCCACCGCGTGATGTCGCGACGTCGCTCATCCGCGCCACTGCCCCGGCAGCGCGAAGTCGGCATAGGCCGCGCGCGCCTTGATCCAGTCGTCGGCGACGACCGGACGCCCGCCGAACAGGCTATGTTCGACATAGCCCGCGATCCGCGCGAACAGCGCGCGCGCGATCGTCGGGATGCCGGTCGCTGCTGACAATTCGCGACTGGTCAGCGAAGGCCGCACCAGCTGCGGGCGCCTCGCCTTGATGTCCTCCACAGACCGGAACAGCAAATGGTGTACCGCCTCGGCATAGAGCCCGCGTGCGGCCAGCGCATCTGCTTCGTCGAGCCAGGCGCGCGCCGGGGCGAAATCGGGCGCCCACTCTTCTGCCGGCAACTCGCCAACCGCTATCTGCCGCGCACGACGTTTCCGGAGCGGGATGCGCCACTCCCCCGAGCGCAGCCGCGTGACGATCATCCACACCAGCAGGAGCGCGAGGCCTGCGATCACCGACCAGAGGAAGATGCGGACATAGGGCGCCGCGGGCATTAAACTCGACACCCAGTCGAGAAACCGGCCCACGGGCTTCAAATGCTCGATCAGCCATTTGAGCCAGGCGGGCGGCACGGGCGGCTTCGGGATTTCCGCGGGGCCCATGCCGAACTGAATCGTCGGGTCGTCGCGCAGCGCGCGATGAGCCTCGGCAAAGCGCTGGGCGGCCGCCGCGGCTTCGCCATGCCCGCTCACCTGTTCCGCCCCCGACACGGGCCGATGCTTACCCGATGACGTAAGGCGCGCAACCGCTAAGATTGGCTAACGGTTGATGGTGGGAAAGCTGGATGCCCGACAAGGATTCGAACCTTGATTGACGGAGTCAGAGTCCGCTCTCTTACCATTAGAGGATCGGGCAATAGCGGGCTGCGCTCTAGGCAAGGGCGTCCCACCGGTCAAGGCCCCGCGCCTTGTGGCCACCCGCGGATTGCGCTAGTCCGATCCCCAAGCAGCGGAGGGCTTTGGGCCGGACCGCAAGAACATAAAGAGCGACGGCATGGGAGATCATCCCGCCAATATGCCGCACCGGCACGCCGCCGCGCCCCAGGGTCCGGCACTTGCCCGTCCGGCCGCCCAGCCCAGGAAGCGCTGGCACGACGCGCCGCATTACGCCGCGCTCGACCTCGGCACCAACAATTGCCGCTTGCTGATCGCACGACCGCAGGGCGAGGGCTTTGCGGTGGTCGATGCCTTTTCGCGGATCGTGCGGCTGGGCGAGGGGCTGGCCTCGACCGGGCGGCTGTCCGACGCCGCGATCGACCGCACCATTGCCGCGTTGCGGGTCTGCTCGGACAAATTGCGCCGCCGCAATGTGCTGGTCGCGCGCTCGGTCGCGACGGAAGCGTGCCGCCAGGCCGCCAATGGCGCCGATTTTATCGATCGCGCGTATCGGGAGACCGGGATTCGTCTCGACATCATATCCGCTGAGGAAGAGGCGCGTCTGGCGGTTCTCGGCTGCCACGCGCTGATGGAGCCGGGTGACGGGCCGGCACTAATCTTCGACATCGGCGGCGGGTCGACCGAACTCGTGCTGATCGACGCCAGCGGGCCCGAGCCACGCGTGCTCGACTGGCATTCGGCGCCGTGGGGCGTCGTGTCGTTGACCGAGCATGCCGGCGACGCCGATGCGGCGGACGAAACCGCCAGGCTTGCGGCCTATGCGCGGATGCGGAAGCTCGCGACCGAGAGTTTCGCCAAATTCGCGGCGCGCTTGCCAAACTCGCCGGTCACGCCGCGGTTGCTCGGCACCAGCGGCACGGTGACGACGCTCGCGAGCGTCTATCTGGAGCTCGACCATTACGACCGCGCGCAAGTCGACGGGCTGATCGTCCCCGCCGAATCGATGCGGAAGATATCGAGGGACTTGTCGGGCATGTCGCTCGCCGAACGGTCGCGCTTCCCGTGCATCGGCACCGAGCGCGCCGATCTGGTGGTCGCGGGGTGCGCAATCCTCGAATCGATCATGGACGTCTGGCCGGCCGAGCGGCTCGGCGTCGCCGACCGCGGCATCCGCGAGGGCATCCTGCGCCGTCTGATGGGGGCGAACCGGCCATGAGAGGGACCGGCGGCGGCCGCACGCGAGTCAAGACGTCGCGGGGGCGCACCCCACAGTCGAACCGCTGGCTTGAACGCCAGCTCAACGACCCCTACGTCAAACGGGCCAAGGCGGAAGGGTATCGCAGTCGCGCGGCGTATAAATTGCTCGAGCTCGACGAGAAGTTTTCGTTCCTGAAAGGGGCCAAGCGCGTGGTCGATCTGGGTTTGGCCCCCGGCGGCTGGGCACAAGTCGTGCGCAGGGCCGCGCCCAAGGCGGCGGTGGTCGGGATCGACTTGTTGCCCGTCGATCCGATCGACGGCGTCACGATCCTGCAGATGGATTTCCTCGACAACGCGGCACCCGACCGGCTGATCGAGGAACTGGGCGGCGCCCCCGACCTCGTACTGTCGGACATGGCGGCGAATACCGTCGGCCATCCGCAGACCGATGCGCTGCGCACGATGGCGCTCGTTGAAACCGCGCTCGCTTTTGCGATCGACGTGCTGCAGCCGGGCGGGGCGTTCGTGTCGAAGGTTTTCGCTGGCGGCGCGGATTCTACGCTGGTGGCGGAAATGAAGCGCAATTTCGCGACCGTGAAGCACGCCAAGCCGCCTGCGAGCCGCAAGGGGAGCGTCGAGTGGTTCGTCGTGGCGCAGGGGTTCAAGGGTCGCGCAACGGAATAGTCGCACTATTGCGCGTCTCGGCGCGACCCCGGCCGGCGGGCCACCGGCCCGTCCGACGGCGCGGCTCCGCCGCCACGGGTCACTACCGCCCTCGCCAAAGCGTCGCCCCGAAACAACACCGCCATGGCCAAATCGCGGTCAGGCCCAAAGTGGGCCTTTCACGACACGGCGGAAACTGCGTAAGAGTTTTTTCGTTCTTTGCCGTGAATGCAGTCGGCGGATGCCGTTCATGGCGCTATATCGCCAGCGCCGCCGTGGCGGTCGTTGGGCGTTCGGGGAGTCTGTATGAGGCGAGTGCGATTGACGGCAGCGATGCTCGCACTCCTGACCGTGCTGATATCGATCCTGTTCTGGTTCATGCCCGACGTCGGCCTGGAGACCATTCTTTGCACCGTGATCGCCGCCGGGTGCCTGGGCGTCGTCGCGCCGTTCGAGGCGCGTGACCCGCCGGCGCGCAAGCGTGTCCTTGCAGCGTGCGTCGCGTTCGTCGTGCTGATCGGTGTTGCGTCATGGTTCGCGCTGCAGATGCAGGCCGAGCGGGCGGCGCCGATGGGCGCGCTGGCGATGCTGGCGGCAGGCGGCTTGATCCTGGTCGTGTGGTCGTTCGGGATCAGGAACCGCGTGTCGCGCCCGCAATGGCGCGATTATTACGATCGGTAGACTCAGGGATAGCGCCGCGGCGATGCCGCGTCGTCGGTCGGGCTGTGCAGCCCGCCGGCCGGGCTAAGGCCGAGACACGGATTAGCTTTCGCTAATCCGTTGCCTTAGCCGTCGTAATCCCCGCCCAGATTCTGGTTCCGCGGCGGCGCGGCGGCGGTCAGGCGGAGCGCCTCGGCCGACTGCGACAGCGAGCCGACTTCGTCCGGGGTATCGTCGTCATCGACCTGGACCTTCTGCATCGATCCGATCACCGCTTCCTGCAAATGGTCGGGACGCACGGTCTCTTCGGCGATCTCGCGCAGCGCGACGACCGGGTTCTTATCGCGGTCGCGATCGATCGTCAGGTCGGCGCCACCCGAAATCTGGCGGGCGCGCTGTGCGGCGAACAACACGAGGTCGAAACGGTTGGAAACCTTGTCGACGCAATCTTCGACGGTGACGCGCGCCATGAACGCTGATCCTTCAAACTGAAACCGCAATATGGGAAGCCGCGCGCCCTAAGGCAACGGGTGTCCCGGAGTCAAGAAAATCGCACCGCTTGCCCCGACCCGCCTGCACCGCGATAGGGGCGCGATGGCCGAACAAACCAGCTTCACGATCGGGGACGACACACTCCGGCTGATCACCGAAGGCCCCGAGCGGCTGACCGCGTTGCTCGACTTGATCGCGGGGGCCACGCAATCGCTACGGATTCTCTATTACATCTACGTCGACGACGAGGCGGGCGCCAAGGTGCGCGCCGCGCTGATCGCTGCCGCTAGGCGCGGTGTCGACGTCAAGCTGATCGTCGACGGTCTGGGCAGCGAACATGCCGAGGCGCACGATTTCTTCGAGCCGCTCAACGAAGCCGGGGTCGCGGTGTGCCGCTTCGTGCCGCGCTGGGGACGCCGCTATCTGCTGCGCAACCACCAGAAGCTGGCGCTGGCCGATGAGGCGCGCGTGATCATCGGCGGGTTCAACATTGAGGACAGCTATTTCGGTACCGTCGCGGATCAAGCGTGGCGGGACCTCGGCCTCTACGTCGAAGGTCCGTCGGCGGCGCACCTGTCGGGCTATTTCGACGCGCTCGATCAATGGGCCAAGCTGGAGAATCCGCCGCTGCGGTCGCTGCGCGCCATGCTGTCGAAGTGGAGTGAGGCCGAGGGCACGACGCGTTGGCTGTTCGGCGGGCCGTTTCGCCGGCGGTCGCCCTGGGCGCGCGCGATCCGCGCCGATTTTCGCGAGGCGATGCGGGTCGACATGATCAGCGCCTATTTCGCGCCCAGTCCCGGCATGCTGCGCCGGCTCGACCGGATCGGCCGACGCGGGCGCGCGCGCATCGTGCTGGCGTCGAAGAACGATCACGGCGCGGCGATCTGGGCGTCGCGCTTCACCTATGCCGGGCTGCTGCGCAAGGGCGTGGAGATATTCGAATATCAGCCGACCAAGCTCCACACCAAGCTCTTCCTGATCGACGACGTGGTCTATATCGGCTCGGCCAATTACGACATCAGGAGCCTGTTCCTGAACCTCGAACTGATGTTGCGGATCGAGGATAAAGACTTTGCCGGGCATGTCCGCGGCTATTTCGAGGGCGAAATCGCCGATTCGGAGCGGATTACGCCGGCGCTCTACAAAGCGCGCACCAGCCCGTGGATGCGGGTGAAGCAGGCCGCGGCGTATTTCGTGATGACGGTGCTTGACTATAACGTGACGCGACGGCTGAATTTCGGCCGCGAGAAGCTGTCACGCCGGAATGTTACTTAGGGTCTTCGCGGTCCTTCCACGCCCAGAAATTGTGGCTCGGCGGGATCGCACGCCATTCGATCTTATAGTCGATGTTCGACCAATGCGGGGTCAGAAACTCGCGGACCTTGGGACGAAACTGATAGACCAGGAACGCGCCGCCGGGCTTGAGCACGCGATGCGTCGCCGCGGCGATCTGCGGCGCGACGCCCCACGGCAGGGTGGAAAAGGGCAGGCCCGACAGGACGTAATCGGCATGGTCGAAGCCATGGTCGGCGACGATCTTTTCGACCTCCTCCGCCGAGCCGAGCACCGGGATAAACCGTGAATCGGTGAACTTGATGCTCAGATACTCGACAAAATCCGGATTTGTGTCGATCGCGATATAGGTGCCATCAGCGGGCAAGCGATCGAGGATATTCTGCGTGTAGGTGCCCACGCCGGGGCCGTATTCGACGAACAGCTTGGTGTTTGCCCAATCGACGCGATTCAGCATCGTATTTTGCAGCGTCTTGGTCGATGCGATGACCGACCCGACCATCACCGGATGCTTCAAAAAGCCGCTCAGGAACATTGCCCAGGGGCTGGGGAGTTTGCGCGCGCGCGTTTCCTCGTGATCGAGGGCGATGCGGGGCTGGGCCATGATCTTCCTTAGCATTTTTTGCGCGCTCGCGGGCGCGTCCAAGCGCCCCCTGTCGCAAAGCCCGAACGTTCGATCAAGCTTTTAGGCTCCCCGGACGGGTTGCACGGAGGCGAATGCGGGTCCATCGGCGGGCCATGACCAAGCGGCCGGCCGGCGAAATCGCAGTGATTTTCGTATCGATCGTCACCGGCGCCGATTCGGACGGCTATGCCGCCGCCGCCGCGGCGATGGGGGAGTTGGCCGAAACCCAGCCCGGCTATCGCGGCATCGACAGCGCGCGGGGCGCGGACGGGCTCGGCATAACCGTCAGCTATTGGGCCGACGAAGCGGCGGCGGTCGCCTGGCGCCAGAACGCGGAACATGCCGCCATCCGCGATCGCGGACGCGGCGCGTGGTATTCGTCCTATTCGCTCCACGTTGCCGAAATCGGGCGCAGCTACGATTGGCACAAGCCGTGACGCCGCGGCTGCCCGCGCGATTCGACCGCGACTTCGCGCTTCTGTTCACCGTCATGCTGACGATCGCGGCGGGCAACACCGCGCTGCAATCGGTGCTGCCGGCGATCGGCCGCTCGCTCCACGTCCGCGACAATGCCGTCGCCGCGGCGTTTTCGGTGTCGGCGCTGCTGTGGGTGCTCGCCGCGCCGTTCTGGGCCAATCGGTCCGACCGGCAGGGACGGCGGGCGATGATCCTGCTCGGGATGGGCGGGTTTTCGGTGTCGCTGGTGCTGTGCGGCATTTTTCTGCTCGCCGGAATCAACGGCTGGATCGGCGGGACGGCGGCGTTCCTGCTCTTCATCGTCGGACGGCTGATCTACGGCACTTTGGGCGCGGCGGCACCGCCGGCGATTCAAGCGATCGTCGCGGGCCGCACGACGCGTGCGCAACGCACCAAGGCACTGACCCTGCTGGGCTCGGCATTCGGACTGGGCACGATCCTGGGGCCGGCGATCGCGCCGTATTTGCTGTTGGGCAGCATCGGTGCGGTGACGATCGGGCTGTCGGGCCCGGCCTTCCTGTTCGCGCTGTTCGGGCTCGTGATGTTCGTCACGGTGCGGCGGATGCTGCCCGACGACAGGACCGAGGCATCGCTCGAGGAACCCGGCAGCCACGGCGCGGCCAATGCCTACCCATCGATCGGCGGGCAATCGTCGGGTGCGAGCATCACTGCGGCCACGGCGTCGCGCGGTAGCGAATCGGTTGGTGTGTTCGATCCGCGCATCCGCGGCTGGATGATCGCCGGGCTGGTGTTCGGCCACGCACAAGCGATGACGGGGCAAGCGATCGGCTTCCTGGTGATCGACCGACTCGCGCTACCGCCGACCGAGGCGCTGCAACCAACCGGCATCGTGCTGATGATGGGCGCGGGCGCGGCGTTGCTGGTGCAATGGGGGTTAATCCCGTTGCTCAACCTCCAACCCCGCGCGATGATGCTGGTCGGCTTGGTGATCGGCGCGGCTGGATGCGCGCTGACCGGGCTCGCGACCTCGCTCTACGGCATCGCCACGGCGTATGCGCTCGCCAGCGTCGGGTTCGGCTTCGCCCGCCCCGCCTTCACGGCGGGGTCGAGTCTGGCGGTCGGGCCGGAGGCGCAAGGATCGGTCGCGGGCAAGGTCACGAGCGTCAACGGCGCCAGCTTCGTGCTCGGCCCGTCGATCGGCGTCGGGCTCTACGAGGCGCAGCACTCGCTGCCCTATCTGACCGCGGGCGCGGCGTGCCTGGTGCTGGTCGGCTATTGCTGGCTGGCGCTCAAACCCACGCAGGTCGCCCAGACCTGACCGTTCAGCGGATGTCCTTATAGCCCTTGGTGACGGGCTTGCCGCTGACCAGGATCGAGAAGTAATTGATGAAATAGATGCTCGCCATCTTGACGAAGCCCTGCTTCTTCATCCGCCGGCCCGACGTCGGCATGACGAAATGCGGGCAGAACAGCACTTTGCCGAATTTCTTGGCGCGTTTGCCGATGTCGACATCCTCGCCGTAGAATTCGATCTTCTCGTCGAACCCGCCCATCTTTTCGAGCACGTCGCGGCGGATCGCGAAATTGCCGCCGACCATCATGTGCCCGGTCATGCCGTAAAGTGGCCGCGCCGCCACGAACCAGCCGGTCGAGATCGCGTTGCGGATGCCGCTGAGGTCGTAGAAGCTGTATGGACCCGACAGGCAGGCGAGGTCGGGGTTCTTGCCGAACTGCTCCAGGATCTGATCGATCCAGCCCGCCGGCGGATGCGTATCGGCATCGACATAGGCCAGGATGTCGCCGGTCGATGCGACCAAGCCGCGCTGGCGGGCGCGGGTGATCCCCTTTTCGGGCTCGAACACGTATTTTGCTGCCGGATAGCGCTCGACCACCGACTTGGTGCCATCGGTGCTGTTATTGTCGACGACGACGATTTCCGTCGCCTTATCGGCGACGTTCGCCATCACCGCGTCGAGGCAGGCGGGCAGGTACGCCTCCTCGTTATACGCGGGGATGATGAGGCTGATCGTGGGCCTTCGCGCTTCGCTAGCGGCGGTCATCCGGCGGCTACTGCCACCGTATGCAGCGTATGACCAGAGTAGAACGCGTCCCTAGTCGGTTCCCTTTGGCCCGCGCGGGCGCAACTGCCCCGGTGCGATGAAGCCGATCGGCTGGAGCGAGGCGGCGTCCTGCTTGATCGTCGCCGCGATCTGTTCGTAGTCGCGCTCCATTTCTGGCGTGACCGAGGCGCGCGAATCGGCGAGCGCCGCTTCGAAATCGTCCATCGTTACCGATTTCGCGTCGAGGTTCCGGCGCAGCGCGATCAGGCCGGCGCGGCGAGTCAAATCCTCGAGATCGGCGCCGGTGAAGCGGTCGGTGCGCCCCGCCATCGCGTCGAGATCGACATCGTCGGCGAGCGGCATCTTCGCGGTCTGGATCGCGAGGATGCGGCGGCGGCCCTTTTGATCGGGGACGCCGACATAGATCAATTCGTCGAACCGCCCCGGCCGCAACAGGGCGGGATCGATCAGGTTCGGCCGGTTGGTCGCACCGATCACCACCACCGACTGCAATTCCTCCAGCCCGTCCATCTCCGACAGGATTGTGTTGACCACGCGCTCGGTGACTTGCGGCTCGCCCATGCCGCCGCCGCGCGCCGGCACCAGGCTGTCGAGTTCGTCGATGAAGATCACGCACGGCGCGACCTGGCGCGCGCGGGCGAACAGCTTGGCGATCTGCTGCTCGCTTTCGCCGTACCATTTGCTGAGCAAGTCGGACGATTTGGTCGAAATGAAGTTCGCCTCCGCCTCGCGCGCGACCGCCTTCGCCAACAGCGTCTTGCCGGTGCCCGGCGGGCCATAAAGCAGGAAGCCCTTGGCGGGGCGGATGCCGAGGCGGCGAAACGCGTCAGGGTCCTTGAGCGGCAACTCGACGCCTTCCTTCAGTCGCATCTGGGCATCGTCGAGCCCGCCGACGTCGTCCCAGCGGACGCGTGGGGCTTCGACCATCACTTCGCGCATCGCGCTTGGCTGGACGCGCTTCAACGCGTCGAGGAAATCCTCGCGCGTCACCGCGAGCGTGTCGAGCACTTCGGGCGGGATCGTGCGCTCTTCGAGGTTGAGCTTGGGCATGATCCGCCGCACCGCCTCGATCGCCGCTTCGCGCGCGAGCGCGGCAAGGTCGGCGCCGACGAAGCCGTAGGTCGTGCGCGCGAGCTCATCGAGATCGACCCGGTCGCCGAGCGGCATGCCGCGCGTGTGGATGCCCAGAATCTCGCGCCGCCCGCGCTCGTCGGGCACGCCGATGACGATCTCGCGGTCGAACCGGCCCGGCCTGCGCAGCGCTTCGTCGATCGCTTCCGGTCGATTGGTCGCGGCGATCACCACCAGATTGGCGCGCGCTTCCAGTCCGTCCATCAACGTCAGCAATTGCGCGACCAACCGCTTCTCGGCCTCGCCCGACACATTGCCGCGCTTGGGCGCGATCGAATCGATCTCGTCGATGAACACGATCGACGGCGCGTGCTTGGCGGCTTCCTCGAACACCTGGCGCAGCTTCGATTCGCTCTCACCGTAAGCCGATCCCATGATCTCCGGCCCGTTGATCAGGAAGAATTGCGCGTCGGATTCGTTGGCGACGGCGCGCGCGAGGCGCGTCTTGCCGGTGCCGGGCGGGCCGTGGAGCAGTACCCCCTTGGGCGGATCGACGCCGAGCCGCTGGAACAGCTCGGGATAGCGCAGCGGCAGTTCGACCATCTCGCGCAACTGGTCGATCGTCGCCGCCATCCCGCCGATATCGTCATAGGTGACGTCGGCGCGGCGCGCGTCCTTCGCTTCCTCATATTCGGGGCGCAGTTCGATCTCGGTATTGGCGTCGATCAGCACGATCCCCTTGGGCACCGTGGCGATCACCGCGAGGCGGATTTCCTGGAGCGCATAGGCCGGCGCGCGGAGATATTGCGCGACGTTGGGCGGCATGCCCTCGGGATCGACGCGCTGCTGACCGGCGGTGGCGACGATATCGCCCTGGCACAGCGGCCGGCCGATAAAGGTGCGGTGGAGGGCGCCGGTCGACCCCTGCAGGCGCAGATTCTGTTGGGCGGGCGCAAAGACGACGCGAGTCGCCGCCTTCACTTCGGCCCTGCGGATATCGACGAAATCGCCCGACCCGACCCCGGCATTGGCGCGCTGGAGCCCGTCGATCCGGATCAACTCGAGACCTTCGTCTTCGGGATAGGGCGCAACGGCGCGCGCCGGCGTATTGGTCTTGCCGACGATCTCGATCACGTCGCCCTCGCCGATCCCGATCGCCGCCATCAGCGCGCGGGGGATATGGGCGAGACCCCGGCCGCTGTCCTCGGGCCGCGCGTTCGCGACCTGGAGCTTGCGTTGCGGGGCGTCGTCGCCGTCTGCCATCGAAATTACCTGTCGCTGCCGGGGAATCGGGAGCGAACGAGATAGCGACGCGGTTCCCGATGTGCGAGAGGGAGGGTATCGACCCGCTGGAATCGCGGACAAAAAAAAGGCCGGACCCAAGGGCCCGGCCGGAAAAGTTTTTAGGAGAGGATGCCTGAAAGGCCTGCTCTAAGTGCAGTGCGGCACTTTATTGTGCAAGTGCGAAAAGAAACCGGTTGCATGCAACTTTCGCAATCGTCTCTGGATTATACACGAGGGAAAATGATACCATTCCTTCCAACGGTATGTGCCGCAACGCACAATCGCGAGGATGACGTAAGGGAAAGCTGATGCGCCGGCTGCCACCACTGACCGCGATCGAGGCCTTCGTTCAGGTTGCCCGCACCGGGTCTGTGAAGGCGGCCGCGCAGGAACTTGCGCTGTCGGCGCCCGCGCTCAGCCGGCGAATCCAGGCACTCGAAGCGTTTCTCGGCAAGCCCTTGTTCGAGCGGCGCCACCAGGCGGTCGCGCTCAACGAGGACGGCGAGCGGCTGCTGCAGCAGATCGCGCCGGTGCTCGATCGGCTGACCGACGCGGTCGAGTTCATGACCAGCGGGACAGAAGTGATGCGGTTGCGGCTCGGCGTGCTCCCGCTGTTCGCGTCGCAACGCATCTTTCCGCATCTCGCCGAACTGCGCGCGAAGCATCCGCAGCTCCATCTCGATATCGATACGGCGGGGCACAACATGGCGCGCGTCGGTGACGGGCTCGACGTGGCGATCGCACTCGCCCGCGAACCCGACCCGAGTCTTTATTCGAAACGGCTCGACCGCAACCAGGTCTATGCGATCGGGGCGCGGTCGCTGATCGAGGGGCCGGAGCCGATTACGCGTCCCGAACAGATGACCGGCCTCACCGCGCTGATCCATCGCGACATGCCCGATACGTTCAGCGCGTGGCGGCACGCCGCGGGGCTCGACGAGATCGAACCGCTGGCGATCGACCATTTCGATTCGGGCGCATTGATGCTGGAGGCGGCGGCGCAGGGGCTCGGCGTCGCGTTCATGCACGCCAGCCATTTCGATGAAGCGCACGACCCGCGGCTGGTCAAACTGTTCGATATCGAGGT
This sequence comes from Sphingomonas sp., assembly GCA_039926845.1. GTDB lineage: Bacteria > Pseudomonadota > Alphaproteobacteria > Sphingomonadales > Sphingomonadaceae > Sphingomonas. Next base: position 25,388 of record JBDSWC010000073.1, read on the forward strand.
GTCGAGCCCGTACAGTTACTGGTTCGTCTGCCGCCCGCGCGCGATGCAGCAGAAACCGGTCAAGCTGTTCCACGATTGGCTGGTCGAGGTGCTGGCAGCGGAATAGCGCCGCTATTCTGGTCTCCGCCAGCACCCCGGCCGGCGCGGCAAAGCCGCGGCCGACGGCGTGGCTTCGCCACGCCGAATTTATCCAATCCTCCCCCTGGCGGGAGAGGATTTTGATAGTTACTCCGCGCGCGCCTTCAGAATCTTCCCCGGCTCGCGCGGCGGCTCGCCCTTGGGCAGCGCGTCGATCAGGTCCATGCCCGATTCGACCTGACCCCAGACGGTATACTGCCCGTCGAGGAAGCGGGCATCGTCGAAGCAGATGAAGAACTGGCTGTTGGCCGAGTTCGGGTCGTTGGTGCGCGCCATCGACGCGGTGCCGCGGACGTGCGGCTCCTTGGAGAATTCCTGCGCCAGATTGGGCTTGGTCGATCCGCCGGTGCCGTTATGGTTCCCGCCATCGCCACCCTGCGCCATGAATCCGGGAATCACCCGGTGGAACGGGACCCCGTCGTAGAAGCCTTCGTTGGCGAGCTCTGCGATACGCTCGACGTGCTGCGGCGCGAGGTCGGAGCGCAGCGCGATGACGACGTCGCCGCCGTCGAGCGTCAGGGTCAGTTTTTCGGGGGCGTCGGCCATGGTCATGCTCCTGGAAAATAATCGGTTGGGCGGGCCCTAGATGAGGCGTTCCGCGCTGGCAAACCCGGATAAATCGGGCTAACGGCCCCCCATATGGATATCCCCGCGCCCGAACCAAGGTCAGACGATGAGCGAGACCGATCTGGCGCCCATGGACGGCGCAACCGAACCCGATAACGTCGCTGATCAGCTGGACGAGGACGACCGGCTGAAGCCAGCCTTCGTGCGTGCGGTGCTCGACGCGGTCGAGGACGGCGATAACGACGCCGCGCGCGCGCTGGTCGAGCCGCTCCATCCGGCCGACATCGCCGATCTTTTCGAGCTGACCCCGCACGAGGATCGCGGACCGCTCGCCAAGGCGCTCAGCGACTTGCTCGACGCCGACGTGTTCGCCGAGATGAACGATTACGTCCGCGAGGATTTGATCGACGCGCTCGAGCCGCAGCAAGTCGCCGACATCGCCGCCGAACTCGAGACCGACGACGCCGTCGCGATCATCGAGGACATGGAGCCCGCGGACCAACGCGAAGTCCTGCGCGCGATGGAGCCCGACGATCGTGCGGCGATCGAAGAGGCGCTGAGCTACCCGGAAGAATCCGCCGGCCGTTTGATGCAGCGCGATCTGGTCGCGGTGCCCGAACATTGGACCGTCGGCGACGCGATCGATTATCTGCGCGGACATGACGAGCTGACCACCGATTTCTGGGAAATTTTCGTTGTCGATCCCGCGCACAAGCCGGTCGGCACATGCGCCTTGTCGTGGATCCTGCGCACCCCGCGCGGCATCGCGATGGCCGACGTGATGAAGCGCGAGCAGACGCTGATCCCGGTCGACATGGACCAGGAAGAGGTGGCGCTGCGCTTCCAGAAATACGCGCTGATCTCCGCCGCGGTGGTGGATGCCGCGGGCCGGCTGGTCGGCATGATCACGGTCGATGACATCGTCCACATCATTTCGGAAGAAGCCGGCGAGGACACGCTGCGGCTGGCCGGCGCCGGCGACGGCGACATCAACGAGCCGATCGGGCTGACCGTGCGGACGCGGCTGACCTGGCTGGTCGTCAATCTCGGGACCGCGATCCTCGCCTCGTCGGTGGTCGGACTATTCCAAGGTCAAATCGCAGCCTTCGCGCTGCTTGCGGTGTTGATGCCGATCGTATCGGGGATGGGCGGCAATGCCGGGACGCAAACGCTGGCCGTGGTGGTGCGCGCCTTGGCGACCAATCAACTGACCGATTCGAACACCGTGCGGATGATCCTGCGCGAATTCCGGATTGCCGCTGCGAACGGCGCGGCGCTGGGGGTGCTCATCGGGCTCGGCACGTTGCTCATCTTCCATCGCCCCGATCTGTCGTTCGTGATCGCTTCGGCGATGCTGATCAACAACGTCGTTGCGGGGCTGTCCGGCGTCATCGTCCCGATCACGCTCGATCGTTTCCGGATCGATCCTGCGGTTTCATCGGCGGTGTTCGTCACGACGATGACCGATTGCATGGGCTTCTTCTCGTTCCTCGGGCTGTGGACCTTGCGGAGCTTTCTCTTTTAGCCATATCGAAGCGATGCCGCTGCATCTCACCAAGGTCGCGTTCGGGGTCGGCAGCCTCGACCAGTTCGTCGATCGCTGGAAGGCGCGCGAGGGCGAGCCGCCCTACGAACTCGGCACGCGCTATCTGCCCAAACGGTGGGAAGAGATCGCCGGGCAGGGCTCGCTCTACTGGATCCTCAAGCACCAATTGATCGCGCGGTCGCCGATCGTCGGATTCGGCGAACTGCCGGGCGGGCGCGTGGCGATCCGGCTCGACCCGCGGCTCGTGCTGGTCCAGGCGCGACCCAAGCGCGCGCATCAGGGGTGGCGGTACCTCGAGCACGACGCCGCCCCGACCGATCTGGGTGCGGGCAGCGAGGGCGTCGGCGCACTGCCGCCCGACCTGGTCGGGCGCTTGGCCGACCTCGCGCTGATCTAGGGCTTCGCGTCAGGCCCGCACAGGATCGGGCCGCCGGCCTGTGCCTTGGCCGTGCATTTGGCACCGCCCGCGACGACGATCCGGCCGAGCCCCGTCGAGGTGAGGTCGGCGGTGAAGCGCGCGCTGACCTGCGTTTCGCCGGTTCCGTCCAGCCGCACGATCAGGTCGTTGACGGTCAGCGGTATCGCCAAGATCGTCCCCGATCCGTTGGTCTGCAGTTGGGCCCGGCCGCTCCGGCCCGCCAGCGCGACGTTGCCCGCGCCGACCAACCCGACATACAGTTCGTCGGTGGCGATCCCCCGCGCGTCGATCGATCCCGTGCCGTTGACCTGAAGATCGAGCCGCTGGCTGCGGATGCTCCCGCCGACCGCCAGCTTGCCGCCGCCGAGCACCGTCGCCATGCGCAGGTTCGACGTGACCAACGTGATCACTGTGGCGGCGCCGTTTGGCTTGCCGCGCTCGCCCCAGCCATTCGCGCCCTTGCGGACGATCAGCGTCGTTCCCTGCACCGCGATATCGAGGTTCGCGAGCATGTCGGCCTCGCCGCTCGCTTTGGCCGATGCCCCGGCACTGGTCACCGTCAACCGGACGTCGAACGGCCCTTCGACGCGGACGCGATCGAAGCCTGTGACGGTATACGTGCGATCGGCGGCGCTGGCGGGAACCGCCAGCGCGCAGAGCAGGAGACCAAGGGCAAAGCGAAGCATGACGCCTGCATCGCATCGCGAGTGCGGCGCGCGCAAGCGCAATCCGTGGGGGAGGGCGCCTCAGCTACAGCTGATGTCGCCCGAACCCATCTTGCTGGTGGTGCACTTGGCGCCGCCGGTCAGCGTGACGTCGCCCGACCCCATCACATTGACCTTGGCCGGCCCGGCGACCGCCGCCGACACGCTGCCCGATCCCATCACGTTGACGTCGGCCTGGTTCAGGGTCAGCTTCGGCGCGTCGATGTCGCCCGACCCGGCGATCGAGAAGCTGCCTGCTTTCGCGCTGCCGCTAGTGCTGACGTTGCCCGATCCGGTCAGCGAGAAATCGGCGCGCTGGACGGTCATCGACGCGATCGCCAGGTCGCCCGATCCGGTTGCGTCGACCTTGAAGGCGTCGCCGTCGACATGATCGATCGCCATGTCGCCCGACCCCGTCGTGCTCGCGGCGGTTATCCGCGGCATCGTGACGTAGATTTTCAGGTGGCCGCGCTCGCCGCCGCCCCAGTTGAACCCCGAATTCGACTTGCGCCTGATCTCCAGCGTGTCGCCGTTCCTGACGATCTCCAGCCGCGCCATGATCCCGGTGTCGCCCTCGGCGCGGACCGAAAAGCCCGACCCGACGCGGACATCGACATCGTCCGGCCCGGTCGCGTCGACCGCGTTGAAACCGTCGAGCGCGAACGTCTTCGTCCCGTTGACGCCGCTGGCGGCGGTCTTGGCGTCACCCGCCCCCGAACAGGCGGCGAGCGGGATCAAAGCGAGCATGACGATGGAACGCATGATAAGTCTCCGTTGTGTATTGCAGTAATAACACACTGACGTAGACGGTCAAGACGTTATGACCCGCAGCGCACCTTGGCTCTGCCCAGGCGGCTCACGGTGCAGCGGGCGCTGCTGCCTAGGTCGACCATCCCGGTACCGACAACCGACACCTGTGCCGGGCCGTTGACCATCGCGTTCACGCCGCCCGATCCCGCGACCGACACGTCCGCGCTCGCGGCCCGGAGCCCGGGCGCCTGCAAATTACCCGAACCGAAGACGGCGACCTTCAGGCTGCGCGACGAGCCCGTTGCCGCGATGGTGCCCGACCCGCCAATCAAAATGTCCGCGCGATTGACCTGGATACTGCTTAGCGCCAAATTTCCGGACCCGCCGAGCGCGGCGCCGAACGCCTCACCCTGTACGCGATCGACCCTCATCTGTCCCGATCCCCCGAGCGACACGCTGGAAAGCCGTGGAAGTGTCACGACGAAATGGACTTGCTGTTCGAGTTTGCGGTCGCCCTTGCGGTCGTCGAAGCGCCGCGTGATCTGCAGCGACCCACCGTCGCGCGTGACGCGCAGATCGGCGAAGGCAGCGGCGGGGCCGGTCGCGCGCACCGACCAGGCGGGGCCGACCCGCACGTCGATCTCGCCCGCCAGGCCGAACCCGACCTTGTCGAAATCGGCGACGCGATAGGTCATGGCATCGCCCTGGCGATCGCCGGGGAGGCCGGGGCCGCGATCGGTGGTGTCGGCAGCCAGCGCGGCGGTGGCGATCAGTGGCAGGGCAAGCAAGGGCAACAAGCGCATCGACTCTCTCCCAATCAGGATGACGGCAAGGAAATACTCGCCTCGATTACGCATGTAAACAACTATCGATTATGCGCGTAAACGAAAAAGGGCGGCCCCGCGGGACCGCCCTCTTATCGTCTCGAAAGGTCGCCGGCTCAGGCCGGAACCTTGTCCTTGTTCCAGATCGCCGCGGCCGTGCGCAGGATGTCGAGCATCTTCTCGAGCGCACCCTTTTCGTCGGTCTCTTCCATCGCCGCGAGTTCGCGGGCGAGGCGGCTGGCGGCCGCTTCGAAGATCTGGCGTTCGGAATAGCTCTGCTCGGGCTGGTCCTCGGCACGGAACAGGTCGCGGACCACTTCGGCGATCGACACCAGGTCGCCCGAATTGATCTTCGCTTCATATTCCTGCGCGCGGCGCGACCACATGGTGCGCTTGACCTTGGGCTTGCCCTTCAGCGTCTCCATCGCTTCCTTCATCGTCTTGTCGGACGAAAGCTTGCGCATGCCGACGCTCTCGGCCTTGTTGGTCGGCACGCGGAGCGTCATGCGCTCCTTTTCGAACCGGAGCACATACAGCTCCAGTTGCATGCCCGCGATTTCCTGTTTGAGCAGTTCAACCACACGGCCCACGCCGTGCTTGGGGTAAACGACATAATCACCGACGTCGAAGGACAGCGCCTTGGCAGCCATGTAACTTCAACCTTTCATTGGGAAGCGCCCTTAATAACGCAGCGGCGCCGGGAATGGCGCCGAAC
>JBDSWC010000074.1:0-41923 GCA_039926845.1 Sphingomonas sp.
CGACGGCGCGGATTTACTCCGCGCCGTTTTCGTTTCCAGGCTTGGCTAGTCCGGCCAAATCCCGCCAGCCATACGCCACTTCGGGATCCCCGCCCTCGACACGTTCGGCAATCACCACACCACCCAGCCGCTGGTAAAAACGTTGCGCTGGCGCGTTCGCGGCGAGCACCCACAACGCCATGCTGCGATAGCCCTCCGCGATCAGCCGGCGCGCCATCGCCTGCATCAACATCCGACCGGCACCGCGACCTTGCCCCATGCGTAGCACGTAGATCGCGGCGACCTCGCCCGCGTAGCTTTCCGCCGCGAGTTCCGGGGTTCGCTGTTTCGCGCACGAGGCGAAGCCGACGATCACGCCATCCTGTTCGGCGACCGCAATGCCGCGCGCCGTGCCGCTGGAGAGTTGATGGCGCCACATCGCCGCACGCTCGGCGACGTTGAGCGCCGCAAGCCGCGCGGGCGGCATCAGCCCGGCGTAGGTCTCGCGCCATGCCGCAACGTGGATTTCGCCGATCCGTTCGCTGTCCGCCAACCGCGCGGGGCGGACGGTAGGCGTCGTCATGCCGCCGGCGGCTCCCACAATTCGATCGCATTGCCTTCGGGATCGTGGATCCGCGCGAACTGCCCGGTCGCCGGGTCGTTCCATTCGGGCTTGGTGATCACCTCGATCCCGCTCGCGTTGAGCTGTTCGAGCAAGGAATCGAGATCGCTGACCCGGAAGTTGAGCATGAACTGCTTGTCGGCGGCGAAATAGTCGGTGTCGGCCTTGAACGGCGCAAACACCATCGGCCCGCCCTGGACGGTCCAGCTCCATTCGTCGACCGGGCCGCTATCGTCCGCCGCACAGCCAGCCCCGACGCCGAGATTGTCGCGATACCAGGCGTTGAGCGCATCAGGGTCTTTCGCGCGGAAGAAGAAGCCACCCATTCCCAATACCGGCATCGTTTGTCTCCTGCAGATCGCGAACGCCCTCAGGCCGCCTCGCGGAACGCTTCGCCCGACGCAGCTTCGACCAGCCGGCGCTCGAGCGACTTGACGCGACTCGCCGTATCGATCTTATCCCCGGTCAGGTCGGTCACATAGAAAGTATCGACCGCGCGCTCGCCATAGGTCGCGACGTGGGCCGAATGGATCGTCACCTTCGACTGGAACAGTGTGTGCGCGAGCTGGTGGAGCAGTGCCGGACGGTCGCGTGCATTGACCTCGACCACGGTGAAGCGGTTCGAAGCGTGATTGTCGATGAACGCCGCCGGGCTGATGTCGAACGCTTCGGCGCGGGGGCGGGGCGGGGGCTTGGCCTTGAGCCGGTCGGCGAGCTTGTTGCGATTGGCCAGCGCATCCTCGATCGCGCGCTTCAGCCGCGTCAGCTGTCCGGCATCGTCGAACGGTCGGCCGAGCGGGTCCTGAACGAGGAAATTGTCGAGCGCCATGCCGTCGCGGGTGGTGTGGATGCGCGCGTCGATGATGTTGCCGCCTGCCACGCTGATCGCGCCGGCAATACGATAGAATAGGCCGGGATGGTCGGCGGCATAGATCGTCACCAGCGTCGCGCCGCGCTCGCGATCGACTGCGGTGGCGATCGACAGCGGCTCGCTGCCCGCCTCCGCGACCAGCCTGAGATTGGCGGTCAGCACATCTTCGGGCTCCGCGACCCAATAGGATTCGGGCAGTTTCCTGATAGTCTCGGCAAACGTCTTCGCGTCCCAGCCGAGCGCGGCGGCGATGACCTCCTGCTTGGCGGCGACACGTTCGCTCCGCCCCTTCTGCTTGTGCCCGAGCCGCAACACTTCCTCGGCGGCCTCGTACAGGTCGGTCAGCAACTGCCGCTTCCATCCGTTCCACACGCCCGGCCCGACCGCCCGGATATCGACCACCGTGAGCGTCAGCAACAGGCGAAGGCGCTCGGGCGACTGCACCGTGTCGCAGAAATCGAGGATCGTCTTGAAGTCCGACAGATCGCGCTTGAACGCGGTTGCCGACATCAGCAGGTGATACCGCACCAGCCATGCCACCGTTTCGGTTTCCGCCGGCGTCAGCCCGAACCGCGGGCCGAGCCGCATTGCGACTTCGGCGCCCAGCACCGAATGGTCGCCGCCGCGCCCCTTGGCGATGTCGTGGAGCAGCACCGCGACATAGAGCACGCGCCGCGACGCGATCTGCTTCATGATCGCGTGGCTGAGCGGATGGTCCTCCTGCAACTCGCCTTTCTCGATCCGGTTGAGCAGGCCGATCGCGTGGATCGTGTGCTCGTCGACCGTGAAATGATGATACATGTCGAACTGCATCTGCGCGACGACGCGACCGAAATCGGGAACGAAGCGGCCGAACACCCCAGCCTCGTTCATCCAGCGGAGCGCGATCTCCGGGTTATGGCGGCTGCTCAGCACGTCGAGGAACAGCGCGTTCGCTTCCGGATCGCGGCGGATATCATCGACTAGTTTTGCGTCGCGCGCCGCGGCGCGCATCGCGAGCGGGTGGACTTCGAGCCCGTTGCGGTCGGCCAGCACGAACATCTCGATCAGCCGCGTCGGTTTTTCGGTCAGGAAATTGTCGCGCGGCAAGGCCAGCCGCCCGCGGTCGAGCACGAAGCCGTTGAGCCGGCGCGGCGATCGCCGCAGCGTCGGCAACCCGAACCGCCGCCCGCGCGCCGCGAACTTCTCGTCGAGGTGCGCCAGGAACACCCCGGTCAGATTGCCGACCGCCTTCGCCTGCAGGAAGTAATATTGCATGAAGCGCTCGACCTTGGACTTGCCCGGCCGGTCGGCGAACCGCATCCGTTCGGCGATGTCGCGCTGCATGTCGAAGGTCAGCCGATCCTCGGCGCGGCCGGCAACCGCGTGGAGGTGGCACCGTACCGCCCACAGGAAATTGTCGGCGCGGTGGAATTGCGCATATTCGGCCTTGGAGAACAGCCCGGTCTCGACCAGCTGCGAGGCGGTCTGGACGTTGTAGGTGTATTTGCCGATCCAGAAGAGCGCGTGAAGATCGCGCAAGCCGCCCTTGCCCTCCTTGACGTTGGGTTCGACGACGTAGCGCGTGTCGCCCATCCGTTTGTGGCGGGCGTCGCGCTCGGCGAGCTTCTCGGCGATGAAGGTGCGCTCGGTTTTACTCTGGACCTCTGCTTTGAAGCGGCGTGACGCCTCGTCATACAATTCCTGGTCGCCCCAGACGTAGCGCCCTTCGAGCAACGCGGTGCGGATCGTCACGTCGCCCTTCGCCTGGCGCACCATTTCGTCAACGGTGCGGACCGATTGCCCAACCTTCAAGCCCAAATCCCATAAGCCGTAGAGCAACGTTTCGACCACTTGCTCGTGCCACGGCGTTTCCTTCCACGGCGTCAGAAAGGCGATATCGACATCCGAATACGGCGCCATTTCGCCGCGGCCGTAACCGCCGACGGCGAGCAGGGTGAGCCGCTCGGCGGCGGTCGGGTTGCTCAGCGGATACAACCGCTGCGTCGTGAAATCGTAGAGCAGGCGCAGGATCTGGTCGATCAGGAACGCTTGCGACCCGGCGATCTCCAGCCCCCGCGAGGGATGCGCGATCAGTCGCGCCTCGATCTCGGCGCGGCCCGCGATCAGCGCGGTCTTCAATTCCCGCGTCGCCGCCTGGCGCAGTTTGGCGCGGTCGCCGCCCTCGATCGCGGCGAGCGTTTCGGCCAGCGCGCGGCGGTCGATGATCGCGCGGCGATGGGGCAGCGTGGCGAAGCGCGAGGACATGCGCGATGAGATAAGGGGGAAACCACGCCGCGTCATGTGCTATGTCGGTCAAGTCTCAGGGGGAGGTATCGATGAAGAGCATGATGATACTCGCGGCGTCGGTCGGCGCATTGCTATGGACGCTGCCGGCGACAGCGCAGGACGCGGCCGTCGAGGCGCCGATCAAGGCGTTTCTCGAGTCCTTCAACAAGGGCGACGTGGCAGGTGCGATGGCCACGCACATCTCTACCGGCGCAACGATCGTCGACGAGGTCGCGCCGTTCGTCTGGTCGGGGGCCAAATCGTTCGCCGATTGGGGCGCCAGTTATGATGTCGATGCCAAGGCCAAGGGCATCACCGATCCGGCGGTGTCGATCGGCGCGCCGACGCGAGAACTCGTGACCGGCAACAACGCCTATGTCATCGTGCCGTCGGTCTACACCTTCAAGCAGAAGGGCGTCGCGATGCGCGAGGCCGCGCAGATGACCTTTGCGCTGGTCAAGACCGCGGGCGGCTGGAAGATCGCGAGCTGGACGTGGACGGGGCCCGACCCGGTGGCGGTCAAATAAAGCTCAGCCGCGCCACCATGCCGAGCGCGGCGACGGCTGGCTGCTCCAATTGATGTCGAAACGGTCGCGCGCGCCGAATTGCGCCATCACTTCGTCGCGCAGGCAATCGGTGATCCAGTCGTTCGAGATGCCGACCATCCGCGCATAATTGCGCGCGAAACCGATCGCGTAGACGGAAGCGGCGAAGCCGTCGAACCGGCCTTCCTCGATCGCGGTGAGGTGGCGCACCGCGATGCGCGTTTCGCTCGCCACGTCCTGCAACGACATGCCCATCCGTTCGCGCGCGGTGCGTAGGGTTGGCCCGGCGACGGCGAGCGACGGCACGGGCATCGCCAGCATTCCCGGTCCCGATGCCGGGAACAGCCCGTTTTGCGCTTCCATGAGTCGTATCTCCCCCGCCGCGGAGGATCGCACCATTGTCGCAAGGGCGCAACAATCGCGGGGTCAGGCGCCGCGGGCGAGAGTCTTGAGACGATACAGAATGTCGAGCGCGTCGCGGGGGGTGAGGGTATCGACGTCGAGCGCCTCGACCTCGGCACGGATCGCGTCGCATTCCTCTTCCTCGGCCTCGATCGCGGCGGCGAACAGCGGCAAGTCGTCGAGGCCGGCGGCCAGCCCGCCGGTCTTGGCCCGTCCCGCCTCGAGCTTGGCCAGCACCGATTTGGCGCGCGCGATCGTCGCCGGCGGCAGGCCTGCGAGCCGCGCGACGGCGAGGCCGTAGGAGCGATCGGCCGGTCCGTCGGCGAGTTCGTGGAGCAGCACTAGTTCGCCCTTCCACTCGCGCGCGCGGACGTGATGGAGCGTGAGCGCGTCGCAGCGTTCGGCGAGCCGAGTCAGCTCGTGATAATGCGTCGCGAACAGGCAGCGACAGCGATTGTCCTCGTGGATCGCCTCGACCACCGCCCAAGCAATGGCGAGCCCGTCATAGGTCGACGTGCCGCGTCCGACCTCGTCGAGAATGACGAACGACTGTGGCGTCGCCTGCGCCAGGATCGCGGCGGTCTCTACCATTTCGACCATGAAGGTCGAGCGGCCGCGCGCCAGGTTGTCCGACGCGCCGACGCGGCTGAACAGGCGGTCGACCAGCCCTAGCGTGGCGCTGGTCGCGGGAACATAACTGCCGGCCTGCGCGAGCACCGCGATCAGCGCGTTCTGGCGCAGGAAAGTCGACTTGCCGCCCATGTTGGGGCCGGTGACGAGCCACAATCGGTTGGTCTCCGACAGGCCGCAATCGTTGGCGACGAAGCGCTCGCCGGTGCGGCGGACGGCTTCTTCGACCACCGGGTGGCGACCGCCGACGATTTCGAAACACGGATGGTTGGCGATGTGCGGGCGCGCCCAGCCGTCTTCGGCGGCGCGTTCGGCGAGGCCCGCGGACACGTCGAGCCGGGCTAGCGCGTCGGCAGTAGCGGCGACCCCCTCGCGGTTCGCCAGCGCGGCGGCGGTGAGGTCTTCCAGATGCGCGGCCTCGGCAGCGAGCGCGTGGCTGCCCGCCTGCGTCACTTTCATCGCCAGCTCGTGCAATTCGGGCGCGTTGAAGCGGACCACGCCGGCCAGTGTCTGGCGGTGCGTGAAGCCGCTATCTGCGGCCATCAGCGGATCGGCGACGCGCGCCGGCACCTCGACATGATAGCCGAGCACGCCGTTGTGGCGGATCTTGAGTGCCTGCGCGCCAGTGCGGCCGCGATATTCGGCCTCCAGCGCGGCGATCGCCCGCCTGCCGCCCGCGCCGACATCGCGCAGATCGTCGAGTGCGCTGTCATATCCTTCGGCTATATAGCCGCCGTCGGACGCGTCGATCGGCGGCATCGGCACCAGCGCGCGTTTGAGCAGATCGATCAGCGCGCCATGCCCGCGCAAGCGCGGCGCGATCTCGGCGAAGAGCGCGGGCAGGTCGGCCAGCCCGTCGATTCGCTCGCCGAGCAGCCAAGCACCGTCGAGCCCGTCGCGAAGCTGGCCGAGATCGCGCGGGCTGCCACGCCCCGCCGCGATCCGCCCGAGCGCGCGGCCGATGTCGGGCAGACTGCGCAACGTCGCGCGCAAGCTCTCACGGAGGCCGCCGTCGTCATGAAAGCGTTGGACAAGATCGAGGCGCGCTTCGATGCTGGCCTTGTCCATCAACGGCGCGCCGATATCGGCGGCGAGCAACCGCGCGCCCGCGCCAGTCACGGTGCGGTCGACCGCGTCGAGCAAGCTCCCCTTGCGCTGGCCAGTCTGGGTCTGGGTCAGCTCCAGGCTATCGCGCGTCGCCGCGTCGATCGCCATCGTCTGCGCTGCACTCGCGATCCGTGGCGGACGGAGGAAGGGCAGCGCGCCTTTGGCGGTATGCTCCAGATACGCGACAAGCCCGCCCGCCGCAGCGAGGCCGGCACGGCTCAACTGTCCGAACCCGTCGAGCGTCGCGACGCCATAAACGCGCTTCAGCCGCGTCTCCGCGCCGGTCGAATCGAACTCGCCACGCGGGCGCAGCGTCGTCGCATATTGTTCGAACGGACTGCCCTCACACGCCAGCACTTCCGCCGCATTCAGTCGCGCCAACTCCGCCCCCAACCCACCGGCATCGGTTTCGACCAGCTCAAATCGGCCGGTAGAAACGTCGGCGGCGGCCACCGCGATCCCGCCCGCTGCTTCGCCGATTGCGACGCACCAATTGGCGGTTCGCGCATCGAGCAGCGCTTCCTCGGTCAGCGTTCCCGCCGTCACCACGCGTATGATCGCGCGCGCTACCAAAGCCTTCGACCCGCCGCGCTTCTTGGCTTCGGCCGGACTCTCGGTCTGGTCGGCGATGGCGACGCGGTGCCCCGCCTTGATCAATCGCTGAAGGTATCCGACCGCGGCATGCGCTGGCACGCCGCACATCGGGATCTTCTCGCCCTCATGCTCGCCCCGCGCCGTCAATGCGATATCGAGCACCGCGCTCGCGACCTTCGCGTCGTCGAAGAACAATTCGAAGAAATCGCCCATGCGATAGAACAGGAGGCAATCGCCGGCTTCCGCCTTGAGCGCGAGATACTGCGCCATCATCGGGGTAGGAGCGGCATCGGCCATGGTTTTGGGTAGCGAACGCACCCAGTCCATCCAACCCCGTTTGCCTTGAGGAGTCGAAGGGCCGTCCTTTTTCTGTGGACAGTCGAAAAAGGAAAGCAGGGCTTCGACAAGCTCGGCCCGAACGGGCTAAGGAAGCATCAAAGAGAGGTTCTTCCTATGACCGAAGAGAAATCCGCCCAGTTTTCCGACCGCGAAGCATTGCTGTTTCACTCCGAGGGACGCCCCGGCAAGATCGAGATCGTCGCGTCCAAGCCGATGGCGACGCAGCGCGATCTGGCGCTAGCGTACTCGCCCGGCGTCGCGGTGCCGGTCCAGGCGATCGCCGACGATCCATCGAAAGCCTATGATTACACGACCAAGGGCAACCTCGTCGCGGTGATCTCCAACGGCACCGCGATCCTCGGCATGGGCAATCTCGGCGCGCTCGCGTCCAAGCCGGTGATGGAAGGCAAGGCGGTGCTGTTCAAGCGCTTCGCCGACGTCGATTCGATCGATCTCGAGGTGAAGACCGAGGACGTGCAACGCTTCATCGAGTGCGTCGAGTTGCTCGAGCCGTCGTTCGGCGGGATCAACCTCGAGGACATCAAGGCGCCCGAATGCTTCATCATCGAGCAGACGCTGCGCGAACGGATGAACATCCCGGTGTTTCACGACGACCAGCACGGCACCGCGATCATCACCGCGGCAGGGCTGATCAATGCGTGCCTGCTGACCGGGCGCCAGATGTCCGAGATCAAGATCGCGGTAAACGGCGCGGGCGCCGCGGCGATCGCTTGCACCGAGCTGATCAAGGCGATGGGCGTGCGCGGCGACAACGTCATCATGTGCGACCGTACCGGCGTGATCTATCAGGGCCGGACCGAAGGCATGGACCAGTGGAAGTCGGCGCACGCGGTCAAGACCGACAAGCGTACGCTGAAGGAGGCGCTGGTCGGTGCCGACGTATTCCTCGGGCTGTCGGCGGCGGGCGCGGTGACCCCTGACATGGTCAAGGACATGGCGCCGGCGCCGATCATCTTCGCGATGGCCAATCCCGAACCTGAAATCCGGCCAGAGCTCGCCAAGGCGGCACGCCCTGACGCGATCATCGCGACCGGCCGTTCGGACTATCCCAATCAGGTCAACAACGTACTCGGTTTCCCCTTCATCTTCCGCGGCGCGCTCGATGTGCGCGCGACGGGGATCAACGAGGAGATGAAGATCGCCGCCGCTAACGCGATCGCCGAACTGGCGCGCGAATCGGTGCCGGAGGAAGTCGCCGCCGCCTATGGCGTGCGCCACACGTTCGGCTCGGACTATATCATCCCTGCGCCGTTCGATCCGCGCCTGATGGAACGCGTCCCCGCGGCCGTCGCCAAGGCGGCAATGGATTCGGGCGTCGCGACCAAGCCTATCCTCGACATGGCGGCCTATCGCCAGACGCTGCGGGGGCGGCTCAACCCGACCACATCGGTGCTCACACTCGCCTATGAAGGCGCGCGCGCGCGCCCCAAGCGCGTGCTGTTCGCCGAGGGCGAGGAGGAAGTGGTGCTGCGCGCCGCCGTCGCGTTTCGCGAGGGCGGTTACGGCACGCCGGTGCTGGTCGGGCGCGACGACGTGCATGACCGGCTCCGCGCGCTCGGCGTCAAGGACGTCGAGAATTACGAGGTGCACAACAGCCGCACCTCGACCCTGGTCCCGAGGATGGTCGATTTCCTCTACAAGCGGCTTCAGCGGCGCGGTTACCTGCACCGCGACGCCGAACGGATGATCAACCAGGACCGCAACATCTTCGGCGCGGTGATGCTGCAACTCGGCGAGGCCGATGCGATGATCACCGGCATCACGCGCACCTATGCCCAGACGATGCGCGAGGTGCGCCGTGTGATCGACGTCGAGCCGGGGCGCACCGCGTTCGGCATCCACGTCATGGTCGGGCGCAGCCACACCGTGTTCATGGCCGACACCACGATCAACGAACGCCCGACGGCGGAAGAATTGGCCGACATCGCCGAACAGACCGCGGCGGTCGCGCGACGGATGGGCCACGAGCCGCGCGTCGCGTTCCTCAGTTATTCGACGTTCGGCAACCCCGAAGGACGCTGGCTGGAAAACCTGCGCGCTGCGGTCGGGGTGCTCGACCAGCGCCAGGTAAGCTTCGAATATGAGGGCGAAATGGCGCCCGACGTGGCGCTCAACCCGAAACAGCTCGCTAACTATCCGTTCGCGCGGCTGTCGGGGCCAGCCAACGTGCTGATCATGCCGGGGCTGCAATCGGCCAATATCTCCGCAAAGCTGCTGCGCGAACTCGGTGGCGACGCGGTGATCGGGCCGATGCTGGTCGGCATGGAAAAGCCGGTCCAGATCGCGCCGATGACCTCGACCGCCAGCGAATTGGTGACGCTGGCGGTGCTCGCCGCCGGCGGAATCGCGAGATAGGTCGGAATCGGGTCAATCGCCTTTACAGCGGACGCCGCCCTGAAGACTTTGCGCAGGTCTTTTCCGGGGGGATATCATGCGAAAACGTGCGCTGGCGATGATCTGCCTGACCCTGTCGGGGTGCCTGAACAAATACAACGCCCCCTTGTCGGCGGACGCACCGGCAGTGGCCGGCGCCGACAGCCGCTATGCCGATGCGCTCAGGGCGGGGTATCTGGCTTGTTTGCCTATAATGCGGCCGTCCGGGCAGACGGATCAAAAACAGAAGAAAAAGGACGCCGATCTTCGGGACGACCGTGCCGAGCGCTTTGATCGGAACGGCTGCACCGCAGGGATCAAGCAAGATTTCCTGGATGCCGGGTTGACCTTGTCCAACCGCTACTGCGAGGACTTCTTTCGGAGAGCGAACGCGACCGCACTGCGCCGCCGCAATGCCCGCGGCATCACGAACGACGTGGGTGGATTGGTCCAGGCAGTTCTGGGGCTGGCGAAGGTGACGACCGGCGTGATCGGCGGGGTGGGCGCAGGAGTGTCCTTCGCCGATAGCACGTTCCGCAAC
Source organism: Sphingomonas sp. (assembly GCA_039926845.1). Taxonomy (GTDB): domain Bacteria; phylum Pseudomonadota; class Alphaproteobacteria; order Sphingomonadales; family Sphingomonadaceae; genus Sphingomonas. Next base: position 10,293 of record JBDSWC010000074.1, read on the forward strand.
TATGATGAGAGTTTCATGGTGGATAGCAACCTCTCGCGGATGCGCCGAATGGTATTTGCGGCCCAGGACAGCATGCGACGCGACTTTCGTGAGCAGGACCGGGACGATACCAATTTCACGATATTCGCCGCCGAAGACCGGATCACGCGCTGCGCCGGTCTCTGCAGCTTTCTCGGTATGAAGAATATGCTTGAGTCGTCGTTGGATGGAACGACAAACCAGATCGAGAAGAATAACACGGCAACTAACAGCGACAGAAATAGTTCGTCGACGAATGGCACCTCTCTGCCAGCGGTACAACCCGCGCCAGTCAAAATAGGACCAGTCAGCCGTCATACATCCACGGCATGGCAGGACGCGCGCATGGCTGATGGTTTCGGCGGATCCATGCCGCTCTATTTGCTGATCGCGGGCGCCATGGTGGTGTTGCTCCTGGCACAGCGCTTCCGCGTCGTCGGGCGAATCGTCTCGTTCGTCTTCATGCTCGGGGCGCTCGCTTTGTTGGCCATGCTGATCGGCGAGCGCGGGCGGTTCGATCCGACCTTCGCGCGAGTCGCCAGCCTGCTCAATCTCGACCGCGGCCAGCAAGTGGTCGGCAAGGAAATGCGCGTGCCGATGGCGAGCGACGGGCATTTCTGGGTGACCGTGCGGTTCGGCCAGGTCGAGCGGCGCATGCTGGTCGATAGCGGCGCGACGGTGACGGCGCTATCGAGCGCGACGGCAGAAGCCGCCGGCTTAAGTCCCGACCATAGCCCGTTCCCGATGATCATCCAGACTGCGAACGGCTCGGTCCGCGCGCAGACCGCGACCGCACCCGAAATGCGCATCGGCAATATCGTCGCGCGCGACCTGCCCGTCGTCACTTCGCCGGCGTTCGGCGACATGGACGTGGTGGGAATGAACTTCCTGTCGCGGCTGAAGAGCTGGCGCGTGGAGGGGCGGACGCTGATCCTGACCCCGAACCACCCGCAACCCCAGAGCTAGGCGTCGATCGACGTCCCGACCTGCGCGTTGACCAGTCCGCCATCGACCACCAGCGTGTCGCCGACGACATAGTCCGACGCACGGGATGCCAGGAAGATCGCGGCGCCCGCCATATCCTCGTCGGTGCCGATCCGGCGCATCGGGATACCTTTCGCGACCTGGTCGCCATGGTCGCGCGCGGCCTTGTTCATCTCGCTGGCGAATGCCCCAGGGGCGAGCGACGTGCAGATGATCGCATCTTTGATCAGCCGCGCCGCCATTCGTTTGGTCAGATAGATCAGTGCGGACTTGGACGCGTGATAGCTATAGGTTTCCCACGGATTTAACCGCAGGCCGTCGATCGACGTGATGTTGATGACCTTGGAGGGCTTATCGTAGCTCGCCTGCGCCTTGAGCATCCCGTGGAGCGCTTGCGTCAGGAAGAACGGTGACTTGACGTTGAGGTTCATCACCTTGTCCCAGCCGCTCTCGGGGAACTCCTCGAACGGCACGCCCCAGGCGGCGCCGGCGTTGTTGACCAGGATATCGAGGTGATCCTCATGCTCGGCCATCTTCGCGGCGAGCGCCCTGCAGCCGTCGACCGTAGACACGTCCATCGGGATCGGGATGCACATCGGCCCGAGCTCGGCGGCGGTTTCTTCGCACGCCGGCGCCTTGCGCGAGGAAATGTAGACCTTGGCGCCCTGTGCGATGTAGCCCGCCGCGATCATCTTGCCGATGCCGCGCGACCCGCCGGTGATCAGCGCGACGCGCCCTTCCAGGCTGAAGAACTTGCTCGTGTCCATGTCTCTCTCCTGATTAGCCGCCGCGCTTGATCGTCTCGCGCGCGATGATGAGCTGCTGGATCTGGCTGGTGCCTTCGTAGATGCGGAACAGCCGCACGTCGCGGTACAGCCGCTCGATCCCGTAATCGGCGATATAGCCCGCGCCGCCATAGATCTGCACGGCGCGGTCGGCGACGCGGCCGACCATCTCGCTGGCGAAATATTTGGCGGCGGCGGACTCCATCACCACGTCCTTGCCCGCGTCCTTGGCGGCGGCGGTTTCGAGCACCATCGCGCGCGCGACGAGCGATTCGGTCTTCGAATCGGCGATCATGCCCTGGATCAATTGGTGCTCGGCGATCGGCTTACCGAACTGCTTGCGCTCGGTCGCATAGGCGACGCAGTCGGCGATCAGCCGCTCGGCCACCCCGACGCACACCGCGCTGATGTGCAACCGCCCGCGGTCGAGCACGCGCATCGCGATCTTGAACCCTTCGCCCTCCGCGCCGAGCCGGTTCTCGGCCGGCACGACCACGTCGTCGAAGATCACGTCGGCGACCTTCGCGCCTTTTTGTCCCATCTTCTTCTCGGGCTCGCCGATCGACACGCCGGCAAGGTCGCGCGGCACGAGGAACGACGACACGCCGCGCGCGCCCTGCTCGTTGTCGTTGGTGCGCGCCATCACGGTGAACAGGTCAGCCTTGTCGGCGTTGGTGATGTAGCGCTTGGTGCCTGACAGCCGATACGCCTGGCCGTCCCACACCGCCTTGGTCTTCACCGCGCCGGAATCGCTGCCGACGTCAGGCTCGGTCAACGCGAAGCTGGTGATGATCTCGCCCGACGCGATCTTGGGGAGCCACTCCGCCTTTTGCTCGGGCGATCCAGCCATGACGAGGCCCTGCGAGCCGATCCCGACATTGGTGCCGAAGCTCGACCGGAACGCCGGCGTCGTGCGGCCGAGTTCGATCGCTACCTTGGCCTCCTCCAGCATGGTCAACCCGAGCCCGCCATATTCCTCGGCGATCGACAGGCCGAACAGGCCCATCTCCTTCATCTCGGCGATGACGTCGTCGGGGATCGCGTCGTCCGCCTCGACCTCGGCTTCTAGCGGGCGGAGCCGGTCGGCGACATACCGCTGCACCGTGTCGATCAACGCATCGAAGGTTTCGGCGTCGAGCGCCATCGTGCCTCTCCCTGTCGTTGTCCGGAGCGATGCAACAAAGTCGAGGTGCCCGCAAACCCGAAATTCGAAAAACCATGATTGACCGCCCTTGGCACCCCCCTATGCTGCCACGAAAATCGGGATGCAGGAGAAGTGATGCGGTTTCAGGGCAAGCGTGCGGTCGTCACCGGCGGAGCATCGGGCATCGGCCGCGCCACCGCATTGCGGCTCGTCGAAGAAGGCGCAGAAGTACTGATCGGCGACCTCGACGTCGCGGGCGGACAGGAGCTTGCGGACACCTCGAACGGGCGCATCCGGTTCCAGAAGACCGACGTAATGCAAGCCGCCGAGATAGAGGCGCTGATGAATGCCGCAGACGCGGCGGGTGGGCTCGACGTGGTGTTCAACAATGCCGGCGCGTCGGGCAGCCGCGACAAGATCGATGCGATTTCCGGCGACGACTGGGACAGCACGATGACATTGCTGCTCAAGTCGGTGGCGATGGGCATCAGATATGCCGCGCCGCTGATGGTGAAGCGCGGCGGTGGCGCAATCGTCAACACCTCGTCGGTGTCGGCGCTGGGCAGTGGCTATGCGCCGACCGCTTATTCGACCGCCAAGGCCGGCGTGCTGCACTTGACCAAGCTCGCCGCCGCCGACCTCGCCAAGAGCAACATCCGCGTCAACGCGGTGATCCCCGGGTTCATCGCCACCAACATCTTCACTTCGGCGCTCGGGCTGGAAGGAGCGGTGCGCGACCATGTCAACGGCGTGATCGCGCAGACCGCCGCGAAGGCGCAGCCGGTCCAGCGCGCCGGCCGGCCGGAGGATATCGCGGCGGCGGTCGCCTTTCTCGCGAGCGACGATGCGGCGTTCGTCACCGGCACCCACATCCTGGTCGACGGCGGCATGATGATCGGCACGCGCGCGAGTTGGGACGACAGCGTGCCCGGCCTGTTCTCCGCACTCGAGGCGGCATCGACGTGAGCGAGCCGACGATCGATGCGTCGGGCGGCATCGCCGTCCCGGTCAAGCGTCGCCTGAAGACTAGCGTGACGATGGCCTACGGCTTCGGGTCGGTCGCCTATGGGGCGAAGGACGCGGCGTTCGGGACTTTCCTGCTGATCTATTACAACCAGGTGCTCGGGCTGAATTCGTTCAAGGTCGGGCTGGTCATCATGGGCGCGCTGGTGCTCGATGCGTTCATCGACCCGATGGTCGGCATCCTGTCCGACCGCACGCGTAGCCGCTGGGGACGGCGGCATCCCTGGATGTATGCGTCCGCGCTGCCGATCGCGATCGGGTGGCTTGCCTTGTGGAACCCGCCGGCGGGGAGCGAGAGTTTCCTGCTTGGCTGGTTGTTCGTCACGGCGGTCATCACGCGGAGCGCGGTCAGTTGTTTCGAAGTGCCGAGCCAGGCGCTGACCCCCGAGCTGACCACCGACTACGATGAGCGCACGCGCGTCACCGCGTATCGCTATTTGTTCGGTTGGGCAGGCGGGCTGAGCATCGTGCTGCTTGCCTATGGCGTCTTCCTCACCGCACGGCCCGAATATCCGAACGGGCTTTTCAATCCGGGTGGGTATCACAATCTCGCGCTGGTGTCGGCGGTGCTGATGGTCGCGGCGATTTTGGTGTCGTCGCTCGGCACGCACGGCGAAATCAGCCGCCTGCCGCAGGTCGAAACGCTACCGCAGCCGTTTGGCGCGGTGCTCAAGGAGCTATGGCAGACGGTTCACAATCGCGGCTTCGTGGTACTGATCCTCGCGGGCGTCTGCGCCTATACCAATCAGGGCATCAGCTATGCGCTGGCCAATTACTTCTATGCTTATGCCTGGCAGCTCAGCGCGGGCGCATTGCAGTTGCTGCCGTTGACGTTGTTCGCCGGCGCAACGGCGGCTTTCGTCATCGCGCCGCGCATCGGGCGCACCACCAGCAAACCGCGTGCGGCGTGCGTATTCGTCATCAGCGGGGCCGCCGTTTATGCCAGTTTCTGCGCGCTCTTTCTGTTCGGCTTGCTGCCGCCGCCGGGCTGGTCGCGCGTTGCGGTGCTCTTCCCTTTGTTCGCGATACAGACGGCGTTGAACGTGTCGTCGTTCATCTTGGGCGCGTCGATGATGGCCGACGTCGTCGAAGAATCGCAGGCCCGCACCGGGCGCCGCAATGAGGGCGTGTTCTTTGCCGGCTCGTTCTTCGTCCAGAAATGCACGTCTGGGCTCGGTATCGCGGTAGCTGGCGGCATTCTCGCGATTGCCGGATTGCAGGATAAGATCGGTCCCGGGACAGCGTCGCCGGAAAAGGTTCACAATTTCGTCCGGATGTTCATCCTGATCTACGGCACGCTGGCGCTAAGTGCGGCATTCCTGTTTACGAAATTCCCGTTCGGCCGCGCCGAGCACGAGGCCCGGCTAAGCGGTCTGGCAGCGGCAGAAAACGAGGGATTACCGCACGTTTCCGGCTAGCGATTCGCTATGCTGCACCTGCGAAATAGGTAAGGTTCCGGACCCAATAGGGCACTCATCGGCGGTGAAACACCGTTCGTCGTGAAAGGTTCCGCTGATCGCCCCGACAGGGTTTTCATGTCGGTTTTATCCACCTAGCTCACCATCAACAGTTCACGACGACCTTCGGGGGGTTCATGAAATTCGGTGGCTTTGCAGCGCGTTTTGCGCTGGTGGCGGTGTGCGCCCTGATGACGGTGGTGCCCGCACAAGCACGTTTCTGGCAGTGCGCTCCTTATGCTCGCGAAGTGTCGGGCATTCAGATTTTCGGCAACGCCAACACTTGGTGGAACCAGGCTGCCGGCAAGTATGATCGCGGCAACGCGCCTAAGGTCGGCGCTGTGCTATCGTTTCGCTCGACCGGCCACATGCGGCTCGGCCATGTCGCGACCGTTGCGGCGATCGTCAGCGATCGCGAAGTCGTGCTCAACCATGCCAATTGGTCGCGCCGCGGCGGAATCGAATACACCGCGCGCGCCGTCGATGTCTCTGCGGCGGGCGACTGGAGCCAGGTCAAGGTCTGGTACGGCCCCCAGGGCGGCCTCGGCACTACGACCTATCCGACCAACGGCTTCATCTACGGCAGCGGTGCACCGAAGAACGACGATCGGTTCGACGACGAGCCGAGGCTGCCCTCGCTCCAGATGGCCAGCGCCACCACCGGCGGCGGCCGCATGATCGGCGTTCGCGACTAAACCGATCGCATCATGGCATTCGAAAGCCCCGTCCCGGATCTGTCGGGGCGGGGCTTTTGCTTTACGCCTTGCCCGGGGCGAAGGTCATCGCGAGGCCGTTCATGCAATAGCGCTTGCCGGTCGGTTTCGGCCCGTCGTCGAATACATGGCCCAGATGCCCGCCACAGCGGCGGCAATGCACTTCGGTCCGCGACATGCCGAGCGACCCGTCGTTGCGGTTGCGGACCGCGTTGGGCAGCGGTTGCCAGAAGCTCGGCCAGCCGGTGCCGCTGTCGAACTTGGTCTTCGACGAATAGAGCGGCAGCGCGCAGCCCTTGCACGAAAATGTCCCTGCGCGGTGCTCGTCGTTGAGCGGGCTCGAATAGGGGCGCTCGGTGTCTTCGTGACGCAGCACTTCGTAGGATGCGGGGCCGAGCTTCTTGCGCCACGCGGCGTCACTCATCGTCACTTCGAATTTTTCGGGCGGCTGCGCGGGCGCCGCCCGGCAGCCGAACAGGATAACGCTGGCGGCGCCGGCGCCCGTCAGGCTCAGGAACTCACGTCGATTGGTCATCAAAAGCCTCCGTTACCCGCAATTACGAATGTCGGGGGCAGTCGGACGCACTTCAATATTTGCTGAGCTCGACCGGCAGCGTGCGATAGCCGTGGACGAAGCAGGCCGAGACTCGCTCGGGCTCACCGACCACGTTCACGCGCATGCGGCGCTTGGCCATTTCCTCGAGCAGCACGCTGATCTGGAGCTCGGCGAGGCGCGCGCCGACGCAGCGATGAATGCCGTGGCCGAACGCCAGGTGGCGGCGGGCATTGGGGCGATCGACGACGATATTATCGGCATCGTCGCCGAACACGGTCTCGTCGCGATTAGCCGACAGATACCAGAGCGCGAGCTTGTCGCCTTCCTTGATCATCTGGCCGCCCAGTTCCTGGTCCTGCGTCGCGGTGCGGCGCATGTGCGCGAGCGGAGTCTGCCAGCGGATGATCTCCTGGACGCTGTTGCCGATCAGGCCGGGATCGCTCTCCAGCTTGGCGCGCTGGTCGGGGAACTTGTCGAGGCCATAAGCGACCGCCGACATCGAATTGCGCGTCGTGTCGTTGCCGCCGACGATCAGCAGGATCAGGTTCCCGAGGAACTCGAACTGGTCCATTTCCGCCATCGCTTCGGAATGGATCATCATCGAGATGAGGTCCGGCGTCGGCTCCTTGGCCAGCTTGTCGTTCCACAATTTGCCGAAATAGGCGCCGCATTCGTACATGTGTGTGAGGCGCTCGGCGCGCAGCTCAGGCGTCTTGACCAGTTCGATATCACCCGCCCAGTCGGACCAGAACGTCAGCTTGCGGCGGTCTTCCCAGGGGAAATCGAAAAGGATCGCGAGCATCTGCGTGGTCAGTTCGATCGCGACGGTATCGACCCAATCGAACTGTTTGCCGTATTCGAGCGTGTCGAGCACTTCGGCGGTACGGCGGACGATGTCCTCCTTCATCCGCACCATCTCGCTCGGCGTGAAGGCCGGGGCGACGGTGCGGCGCTGGCCGGTATGCTTGGGCCGGTCCATCGCGATGAACATCGGCATCTTGACGTCGCTGTCGGGTAGAAAGTCGGCGAGCGTGATGCCGCCGGCTTCGGACGAAAAAATTTCGGGGAGCGATTCGGCTTCGAGGATCGGCTTGTAAGTGGAGACCGACCAATAGGGACCGAAGTCCGAATTTTCGACCTTGTGGACCGGCGAATTGGTGCGGAGTTCCTTGAACGGCGCCTGCCAGACATCGTCGCGATAGAGTTCGGCGCGGCTGACGTCGAGCGGGTCGATCGGGCCGTCATATTTGTAGGTCGGGCCGTTCTTGGCCAGCTCCATGATGGATTCTTGAGTCGCCATCCCCACTCTCCTTTTGCCGCAATCAACCCAATACTTACACTAATGTCAATAGTGAGTTGTTCAGCGCACCCTCGTTCGTTTGGCGCCGCTGCCCGATTTAAGCACCCCGCGCCTGAACCAGCGCGCGCCGAGCGAAATGACCACCGACACCCACAACAATTGCCAGACGATTGCGATCGCGTGCGGCCACAGCGACGCCGAATTGGCCGCCTGTGCCGCCATCGCCATCGGCGAGCTGAACGGGAAGATCGCGGCCGCCAGCGCGATCGTGCTGCCGGGGTTGGCGGCCGCCGCGGTCGACAAACCGACATTGCCCATCTGCAGGAAGGTCATCGGTAGCGACATCATCTGCAATTCGCGCTGGGTCGATGCCTGGGCGCCGAGGATCAGATACGCCGCGCCGATCAGCAGATAGGACATGACGAAGTAGATCAGGAAGAGGAGCGCGAACATCGGCTTGCCGACCGCGGGCGCGACTTGCGCAAGCCCGGCCGCCATACCGGCCGGCAGCAGGCTGGTGATTTGCGAGACTACGACGCCCCAGAACCCGACGAACAACAATGCCACGCCGAACATACCGACCAGCTTGCCGACGAACACCGATTCGAGCGGTACTGCGGCGGCCAGCACCTCGATCACCTTGTTGTTGCGCTCTTCCGCCATCGTGCCGATCGTCAGGCCGGCGAGGAAAAGCGTGAGCATGAAGATGGCGACGACCGCGAACATTGCCGCCGTGCTGTGTCCGCTGACTGTGACCTGGGTCTGCGCGACCCGCACCTTCACCGGCTTGCTGAGCGGTTCGATCGATCCGATACGGTCGCCACGCAAAACCTGTTCCGCAAGAGCCGCAAGGTAATTCGCCTCGCTGGCCGCGCCGTTGCCGTAGAGAATGTGCGGCGCGTCGAGCGAGCCGTAGAGCACTGCCTCCACATCCCCCTCTCGGCTGCCGATCAGGGCGCGCGCCTGCGCTTCCGGTTCGGCCTCAGGCAGTTTGAACTCGACCGGCGGCGGCAGATCGCCCCGGTCGAACATGTCGCGCAATTGGCTATCGACCGCTTGAATGGCGGGAGTACGATCGGGCGCGGTTAGCACGACGAGTTTGCTGCGATCGACAACGCTGCGCGTCATCTGGGATGCGCCAACCCCGCCCGCGGCGCCGAATGCGATCGTGAGGAGCGGGGAAAGCAGGAAGATCAGAAAGGTCGGGGTGAACACCGTCGCGATGAAGTCGCGCCGCGCCACGGTCAGCGACTGGCGGATCGAGCGGCGGAGCGAGCCGGCGGCCACTACGCGGCCTCCGCTTCGGCTTCAGCGAGCGCTTCGGCGCCGACGATCTTGACGAACGCGTCGTGCAGCCCAGGCCGTTCGATCGACAGGCCCATGACACCATGGCCGGACTGAGTCAGTAATCGCAGCATATCCTCGATCCCGCCGTCGGGCACCGAGAATACCCATTCATGCCCGTTGTGCCGCGCGTCGGCGGGCAGAATGCTCGCGATCAAGGGATCGTCGCGCTCGGGGGTGTAATGCGCCTGCATGGGCAGTTTGCCGCGCGCGTCGTTGACGGTGCCCTCGAACCGGCGCTTGCCCCCGGCGATGATCGCCAGCCGGTCGCACAGCCGCTCGGCATGCGCCATGACGTGCGTCGAAAACAGCACCGTCGCGCCGCGTGCCTGTTCGCCGCGGATCAGCTTTTCGAGGTTTTCCTGGTTGACCGGGTCGAGCCCGGAGAACGGTTCGTCGAGCACCAACAGGTCGGGCTGGTGCACCACCGATCCGAGCAACTGGACGAGCTGCGCCATGCCCTTCGACAGCTTGCGGATCTTGGTATCGACCGCATAGCCGAGCCCGGCGTTCTCCATCAGCTCGACCGCGCGCTTGCGCCCGACCGACCATGGCAAGCCGCGGAGCGCCCCCATGAACGCGATTGCCTCGCGCGCCTTCATCGCCGGATAGAGACCGCGTTCCTCGGGAAGGTAGCCGACCTGATCGCTCGCCTCGCGCGGACGGCTATGGCCGAGCAAGGTGCGCTCCCCGTCATCGGGCTCGATGATGCCGAGCAGTATGCGGAGCGTCGTGGTTTTGCCCGCGCCATTTGGGCCGAGCACGCCGTAAATCATGCCCGCCGGCACCGCCAGGTCGATTCCATCGACTACGCGCCGCCCGCCGAACACCTTAACCAGGCCGTTCGCCGTGACGGCCAGAGATTGTGACACGCGAGCTATCCCTTCGTTCTGGCTTATCGTGGTAGCGGGGCAGGGTGGATCACGAAAGGCCATTCGAGGAGCGGTTGCGGGCAGAGGCGTTAACGCTGGGTTTCGCCGATGTCGGGATCGCGCGCGCCGATGCTGCGCCGCTGGCGGGCGAGCGGTTGCGGCAATGGCTGGGCGAAGGGCGGCATGGCGAGATGATCTGGATGGAAGAGCGCGCGCATCACCGCGCCGCGCCGACCGGATTGTGGCCCGACGTGAAAAGTGTGATCGCGCTGGGCATGACCTATGCGCCCGGGCGCGACCCGCTGGCGCTGGCGGGGGCGGGCGATCGCGGGCGGATTTCAGTCTATGCGCAAGGCGGCGACTATCACGATGTCGTCAAGCGCACGCTAAAGGCGCTGGCGCGGTGGATCGTCGCCGAAGCGCCGGGCTGCGACCTCAAGGTGTTCGTCGACACCGCGCCGGTGATGGAAAAGCCGTTGTCCGAAGCGGCCGGGCTGGGGTGGCAGGGCAAGCACACCAACCTCGTCAGCCGCGACCATGGCAGCTGGCTGTTCCTCGGCGCGATCTACACCACACTCGATCTCGCGCCATCGGTCCCGGGGAGCGACACATGCGGCTCGTGCGACGCGTGTCAGCGCGCGTGCCCGACCGACGCCTTCCCTGCGCCGTATCGCCTCGACGCGCGGCGCTGCATTTCCTATTTGACGATCGAGCACAAGGGACCGGTTCCCGAGGAATTCCGTGCGGCACTCGGCAACCGCATCTATGGCTGCGACGATTGCCTGGCGGTGTGCCCGTGGAACAAATTCGCCAGTGCAGCCGCCGCCAACCGCGCCTTCCTGCCGCGCGCCGAACTCGCCGCGCCGCGCCTCGCCGATTTGCTCGCGCTCGACGACGCGGGTTTTCGCCAAGTGTTCGCGGGGTCGCCGATCAAGCGTATCGGACGTGATCGGTTGGTGCGCAATGCGGCGTATGCGGCCGGCAACAGCGCCGATGCTGCGCTCGCGCCGGCACTCGAGGCGTTGCGGGATGATCCATCCGACGTCGTGCGTGACGCTGCGAGTTGGGCGCTGGATCGGCTGGGCGCGTGCTAAAAAAACTGGCAATGTTGGAGTTGATCCGTCAGACCGCATCAGCTCTTTGACATCGCTGGCGAAATTCGATCCGATCCCGGCGTCGCGGGGCGGCGTTTTGGCCTAACTTTCGCCTAACCTTTCATTTGCCGCCACCCCGCCGGGCTAACGCCGCGACGCAGCTTGCGCGGTCGATCGGGCTGCCGTCGGGCTGGCGGGTATCGACATAGGTGACGGTCGGATCGCCCCCTCCCTTGGCCGGGTAGAGGTAGGTGTCGAGCACACAGATCGGCCCCTTGAACTGGAGCTTGCGCGCAGTGCCTTCGCTAACGTCGGCGTCGGGATTGCCGAACGTCCGAGTCAGTTCGGCGGCGTTCTGCCCCATCACGCGCTCCAGACCGGTGGTCGGGATCGGCCGTGTAACCGGCGGCGGCGCGAAGACCGGGCGCGGTGCCTCGCCGCATCCCGCCAGCAGTAGAGCCGGACCCAAAACCATCGCTCGTGTCATCGCCGTCTCCCGTGGAATTGATGCGTCGCCATCGCCGCGCCGAGCACGGGGGCGGCCAGATTGACGATCGGCACGCTCAGCAACGCCGCGACGATCACGCCCAGATCCCAGCGCGTCCAACGCGTGTCGCGCGCCCATTGCTTCATCTCGGCGTTCGACAGATGCCGCGCGGCGACCATTTCGCCAAGATCGGCGCCGAGCAGCCAGCCGTTTGCGGCGTAGAATAGCAGCGGCGTGCCGAGCCCCGTCACCAGCAACACGACATAGACGGGCGCCAAAAGGATGTTGACCAGCAACGCGCGCACCGCCGACCGCAGCCCGAGCGCGAGCGACCGCGCCATCGGCACATGATGTGCGCTGGCCAAGGCTTCGGGATAGTGTCGCCGCTCGACCGCCATCACGATCTCGTCGCCGAACAGCCAGATTACTGCCACCGCGATCGCGCGGAACAGCACCCAGCCGAACAGCAGCATGGCCAGGAACCCGCTGATCGCCGCCAGATTGCCGGCGGTCTCGTCCCAGCCTAGCTGATCGATCACCAGCCACCGCGTCGCGAACCACAATCCCGCGCCGAGCAACAGGAACACGACGAGCGTCAGCGCGATCGTCTTGACGAACACGCGCAGGATCGCGGGGTCGGTCAGATCGCCGAGCGACAGGAAGAACGCGCGGATCATCGTTGCGCGGCTGTAGCGGCGCGGGTAGGGCGCGGCCAACCATTTTCCCGGAGACTTATCTTGACCAGCCCGACCTATGACGTCGTCGCGATCGGTAACGCGATCGTCGATATCCTTTCGCAGGCGACCGACGAGTTCATCGTTGCGGAGGGCATGACCAAGGGCGGCATGCAGCTGATTTTCGATTCGGCCGCGGCGGACGCGCTCTATTCGCGGATGGGGCCGGGGCGCGAAGTGTCGGGCGGGTCGGCGGCGAATACGATCGCGGGCCTTGCGGCGCTGGGGTATGCTACCGGATTCATCGGCCAGGTCGCCGACGACCAACTGGGCAAGGTTTTCGCGCACGACGTCCAGGCGCTCGGCGTGCATTTCGAGACGCCGGTGGCGACCGGCGGTGACCCGACCGGGCGGTGCCTCGTGCTGATCACGCCCGACGGCCAGCGCACGATGAACACCTTTCTCGGGGCCGCGCAGTTCCTGCCGGAGGCCGCGGTCGACCAGACGACGATCGAAGCGGGCGCGATCCTCTATCTCGAAGGCTATCTGTGGAACGCCGACCAGTCGCGCGACGCGATGAAGCGCGCGATCGCGATGGCGCGCGGCGCCGGGCGTAAGGTAGCGTTGACCTTGTCCGACACGTTTGTGGTCGAAGGGCATCGCGCCGAATTCTTCGAGCTGATCGACGCCGGGCAGATCGACATTCTGTTCGCTAACGACAACGAAGTCGGCGCGATGATGCAGGACGAGGATGTTGCGGCCGCCGTCGCGTCGCTGTCTGCGCGCGTGCCGTTGCTGGTCTGCACCCACGGCGCCGCGGGGGCGGAAGCGCATAAGGACGGGGAGCATGCCCGCATCCCCGCCGAACCGGTCGACGACGTGGTCGACACGACCGGCGCCGGCGACCTGTTCGCCGCCGGGTTCCTCGCCGGACAAGCGCAGGGCCGTGACCTCGAAACGAGCCTGCGGATGGGCGCGATCTGTGCCGCCGAGTGTATCAGCCATATCGGCCCGCGCCCCGTTGCCGACATCAAGAAGCTGGTCGCCGACAAGCTCGGCTAATCGACATCACACGCAGAAAGGGCCGGGGAGCGATCCCCGGCCCTTTTCGTTTGCCGTTCTCGCCGCTCAGTCGAGCGGTCGAGATGTTTCCGTTATCATCGCCGGATCGTCGACCACATCGATAATCCCACGCCCGACGTAGCTGCGGCTGCGGCTGTACCCAAAGTAGATCACCAGGCCGATCGCACCCCAGACTGGCAACACCAGGATCGCGGTGAGCGGCAGCGAGATATACAGCCCGACGCACCCGATGATCGCGAGCGGCGCGACGATCCACACGCCCGGCGTGCGGAACGGCCGTACCCGGTTCGGGTCGGTCTTGCGGAGAACCATCACCGAAATCGCAACCATGAAGAACGCGAACAAGGTGCCGGCGTTAGAGTAGTCGGCCAGCTTGCCGACCGGCAGCATCGCCGCCGCGAACGCAGCGGCGATACCCGTCACGATCGTGACAACGTGCGGCGTGCGATACTTCGGATGAATCGACGCGAGCTTCTCCGGCAGCAGGCCGTCGCGTGCCATCGTGAAGAACACCCGGGTCTGGCCGAACATCATCATCAGCACGACCGACGGCAGTGCGATCACCGCAGCCAGCCCGACCAGGCGGCCGATGGTCGGCCAATTGATGACCGTCAGCACGTGGACCAGTGCTTCCTTCGAGCAGACAATCGGCTCCATCATGCCGCTGGCGATGATGCTGGCGCAACGGCCGGCCAGTTCGGGTGACCCCGGATTGAGCGGAAGCCCGTTGGGCCCCATAACCGGTTGCGCGCCGATCGCGCCGATCGCGCCCGACGCGACGAGCAAATAGAAGATCGTGCAGATGCCGAGCGACCCGATCAGCCCGATCGGCACGTTACGCTGCGGGTTCTTGGTTTCCTCCGCCGCGGTCGAGACCGCGTCGAAGCCGACATAGGCGAAGAAGATCGACGCCGCGGCGCCGAGCACGCCGGTCGTCCCGGTCGGCATGAACGGCTCGCTGGGCCCGCCGAAGTGCGTTCCATTGAGAACCGGGAGGGTCAGGATGCAGAAGGTGGTGAGCGCCAAAATCTTGATCGCCACCAGGACGGCGTTGACGCGGGCGCTTTCGGTCGTGCCGATGACCAGCAGCCACGTGACGAAACCCACGACGACGATGGCGGGAACGTTGATCCATCCGCCCGCCGTCATCGCCGTCTGGAGATCGGCATTCGGCGTCGACCCGAATGCGACCGCGGCATGCGCCATCAGCGCATCGGCGTTTCTGAGCGCATTGGGTATGTGGAATCCCGCGCTGTCGAGCGCGCCGACAAGGTGGTTCGACCAGCCAACCGCGACCGCGCTGGCACCGACCGCATATTCGAGGATCAGCGCCCAGCCGACCATCCAGGCGAGCAACTCGCCGGTGACCGCGTAAGTGTAGGTGTAAGCAGATCCCGACACCGGGACCATCGAAGCGAGTTCGGAATAGCAAAGTGCCGCGACAGCGCAGACGAAGCCCGCCACGACGAAGCTGAGCAGCATGCCCGGCCCGGCCTTTTGCGCGGCTTCGGACGTGAGCACGAAGATACCGGTGCCGATCACCGCGCCGATGCCCAGCATGGTGAGCTGGAACGCGCCCAGCGTTCGGTGCAGGCCTTTTTTCTCGGCGGTCGCAAGGATCGCGTCGAGTGGCTTGATACGGTCGAAAATCATCAAACAGGACCCCTCGGATTTCTGATTGTGGCGGAGCCTAACCACAAACGCCGGGTAGGCAATCCCCTAACGCGCCAGCATCGGCCCCAACGCTTGGCCACCGAACAGATGGACGTGGAGGTGCGGCACTTCTTGCCCGCTGTGCGGCCCGACGTTGGCGAGCAGGCGATAACCCGGTGCGACCAGTCCGAGGTCGCGCGCGACCGTGCCCACGGCACGGACGAAGCCGGCGATTTCCTCGGCCGAGGCGTGTCCGCTGAAATCGTCCCACGAAACGTACGGGCCGGTCGGGATCACCAGGATATGCGTCGACGCGAGCGGCGTGATGTCGTGAAAGGCGATCGCCCATTGGTCCTCGTACACGCGCTTCGACGGGATCTCGCCGCGCAGGATCTTCGCGAAGATGTTCTGGTCGTCGTAGGGCTGCGTCGCGTCGATCGGCATCAGTCGCTCCGGCTGGCTTTTTCGATGAGGCCGGAGGTGCCGGTGCGCCGCGACAGTTCGGCGCGCACGTCGTCGAGCGAGAGGCCGGCATCGGCGAGCAAGACGAGGAGGTGATAGACGAGGTCGGCCGCCTCGCCAGTTAGCGCCGTGGCGTCGTCGCCCATCGCCGCGATCACGGTTTCGACGGCTTCCTCGCCAACCTTTTGCGCGATCTTGGGTCGGCCCGCGGCGAACAACTGGGCGGTGTACGAACTAGCGGGGTCGCTTCCCTTGCGAGAACGGATCAGCGCGTCGAGCGCGTCGAGCGGATCGTCGGCCATGGGCAAGCGCTGCCCTTGGCGGGCGCGCGCGTCAATCCTCGGTTTTTGTCTCGGGCTGCTTGAACCGCTTGCGCAAGGCGCGACGAGCGAGCCACACGCCACCGACCGCCATCACGAACAATGCGATGTCCGACAGTTCGGGCATGCTGCGCGTATGGATGATGCCGCTGTGCGGCGGGACGCTGGCTAAGGCAGGCGTCGCGATCAGAAACAGGGGTAGAGCGAAGCGCATGCCGCTGAAATAACGCCCGCGGGTTAACGTCGCTTCTACGCGATCGGCGTGCGGACCGGTATTCCTGCCGCGGCCAGCGCGCGATGCGCGTCGGCGATACTCGCCTCGCCGAAATGGAAGATGCTCGCCGCCAGCACCGCGCTCGCATGGCCGTCGCGAATGCCGGCGACCAGATCGTCGAGCCCGCCGACCCCGCCCGATGCGACCACCGGCACGCTCACCTGGTCGGCAATCGCGCGGATCAGCGCCAAATCATAGCCGTCGCGCGTGCCGTCGCGGTCCATGCTGGTGATCAGCAACTCTCCCGCGCCGAGTTCGGCGAGCCGCAGCGCGTGCGCGACCGCGTCGACCCCGGTCGGCCTGCGCCCGCCATGCGTGAAGACTTCCCAGCCATCACCGACGCGCCGCGCATCGACCGAGGCGACGACGCACTGGCTGCCGAACCGCTCGGCCATTTCGCTGACCAGTTCGGGTCGGGCGACCGCCGCCGAATTGACCGCGACCTTGTCCGCGCCGGCGAGCAGCAACGCGCGCGCATCTTCGACCGACCGCACCCCGCCGCCGACGGTGAGCGGCATGAAACAGACTTCGGCCGTCCGCCGCACCACGTCGAGGATCGTGCCGCGCGCCTCGTGGCTCGCGGTAATGTCGAGGAAGCAGAGCTCGTCCGCTCCCGCCTTGTCATACGCCTGTGCCTGCTCGACGGGATCGCCGGCGTCGCGCAAATCGACGAAATTGACCCCTTTCACGACGCGGCCATTTGCCACGTCGAGACACGGAATCACGCGTGCGCGAACCGTCATTGGTGGGCGCCGACCGCGAGGATGAGAATACCGGCCAGCGCCATCGCAGCAGTGACGACTATGTTGATCGCAGTTGCCGCCCAGAACCATGACGGCACCTGGAAGCGGTCGAAGGTGAACGGACTGATCCGGCTGGATATCATCAGCGGCATCTTACCGTCTCGATAGCCGTCCCTAGTCTGGCTGGCGAAATACAGGCCGAGCCCCAACAGGACCAGCGCGATGAGAATGCGGTTCACGCCGCTTCCGCCACCGCGATTGCCGTCGCCAGATCGAGTCGGCCATCGTACAGCGCGCGTCCGGTGATGACGCCTTCGATCCCGTCGCGGGCATAGAGCGCGAGCATGTGAATGTCAGCGATCCCGCTGACCCCGCCGCTGGCGATCACCGGGATGTCGACCGCGCGCGCAAGGTCAACCGTGGCCTGAACGTTGCAGCCCTTGAGCAGCCCGTCGCGGCCGACGTCGGTGAACAGCAAGGCGGCGACGCCGGCATCCTCGAACCGGCGTGCGAGGTCGATGACCTCGACGTCGGACACCTCGGCCCAGCCGCGCGTCGCAACCATCCCGTCTTTGGCATCGACTGCGACGACGATCCCGCCGGGGAAATCGCGTGCCGCCTTGCGCACGAGGTCGGGGTTTTCGAGCGCCGCGGTGCCGATCACCAGCCGCGCCACGCCGGCGTCGAACCAGCCCTCGATAGCGGCGCGGTCGCGGACGCCACCGCCGAGTTGGACGTGGCCGGGGAAGGCCTCGACCACCGCGCGGACGACGTCGCCATTGACCGACTGCCCAGCGAACGCGCCGTCGAGATCGACCATGTGGAGATAGTGTGCGCCGGCTTCCGCGAACGCCACCGCCTGCGCGACAGGATCGTTGCCGTAGATCGTCGCGCTGTCCATGTCGCCCTCGGACAGGCGCACGACGTTGCCGCCTTTCAGGTCGATTGCGGGGAAGACGATGAGCGTCACGGGCGCCATTCCAGGAAGCGGGCGAGCAAGTCGAGGCCGTAGCGCTGGCTCTTCTCCGGGTGGAACTGCACGCCAAGGATGTGACGATGTCCGATAGCGGCGGTGACCACACCGCCGTGGTCGGTCGTGGCGATGACGCCGTCGCCTTCATAAGCGAAGGAATGAAGGAAATAGGCTTCGCCAGGCTCAATTAGCGCGTGACCGACAGTCGGTCGCACGACGTTCCATCCCATGTGCGGAACCTTGACGGTCAGATCCGCCGGTGCAATTCGCCGCACCGCGCCGTCAAACCAGCCGAGGCCTTCCTGCTCGCCTAGCTCCTCGCCGCGCTCCGCCATCAGTTGCATGCCTACACAAATGCCGAGAAATGGCGCGCCATAGCCGAACACGTTTCGCTCAATTGCCTGGACCATACCCTGCAGCGAACCCAGTCCCCGGTAGCATGCGCCGAACGAGCCGACGCCGGGGAGCACGATTCGCTCAGCGCGCGATACGATGTCCGGATCGGCGGTCACCGCGATGTCACGCGCGCCCGCAGCCTTGAGCGCATTGGCCACCGAATGAAGATTGCCCGCGCCGTAGTCGATCAGCGCGACGGTCAATTTTCCCTCCCGCAAGCGGGAGGGGAGCGGGTCACAACGTCCCCTTGGTCGATGGAATCACCCCGTCCTTGCGCGGGTCGATCTCGACCGCTTCGCGCAGCGCCCGCGCGAGCCCCTTGAACGCGGCCTCGGCGATGTGGTGGTTGTTCGACCCGTAGAGCGTCTCGATGTGCAGCGTAATGCCCGCGGTCTGCGCGAACGATTGGAAGAAATGCTCGAACATCTCGGTGTCCATTTCGCCGAGGCGTTTCTGCGAGAATTCGGTCTTCCACATCAGGAACGGTCGCCCGGAAATGTCGAGCGCGACGCGAGTCAGCGTCTCGTCCATCGGCGACAGCGCGTCGGCATAGCGCCGGATGCCGCGCTTCTCTCCGAGCGCCTCCGCCACCGCCTCGCCGATCGCCAACCCGGTATCCTCGACCGTGTGATGCTGGTCGATATGCAGGTCGCCGACCGTCTTGACGTCGAGATCGATCAGCGAGTGCCGACTCAACTGCTCGAGCATGTGATCGAAAAAGCCGATCCCCGTCGACACATCATAGGCACCCGTGCCGTCGAGGTTGACGGTGACGTCGATCGAGGTCTCGCTCGTCTTGCGGCTGATCGTCGCGCTGCGCATGTCGATCCCCATAGCGCCGATGTGCGCCTATGCAATCTTGACCCGTGCCGAGCATCGGTTACCGAAGGTGCATGAGCGAGCAATTGCCCGACAGCCTGATTCCCTATGACGAGATCGTCCAGGAGGCGTTGCGCGCCGTGGTCGGTCGCGTGCTGGGGTCGGTCGCGGCGGGCGGCGGGCTGCCCGGCGAGCATCATTTCTATATCACGTTCAAGACCCAGGCGCCCGGCGTCGACATCCCGGCGCGGCTGATCGAACGGTTTCCGGACGAAATGACGATCGTCCTGCAGAATCGGTATTGGGACCTGACGGTGGACGACGAGCGCTTTTCGGTCGGCCTGAGCTTTAATGCGGTGCCGTCGAAGCTCGACATTCCTTATTCGGCGATCACCGGCTTCCATGACCCCGCGGTCAACTTTGAATTGCGCTTTCAGGCGCAGGAAGAACCCGAAGGACCGGAGCCGCACGAAGAGGCCGAGAATGACGCCGTCGAGCGCGTCGATGACGGGTCGAACGTGGTGAGCGTGGACTTCAAACGCAAAAAGTGACGTTGCCGTCACCCCGGCCTTGTGCCGGTGTCCAAACCTCCACAAGTGATGCCTGCCGTTGTGGCGCGTTGGATGCCTGAACAAGTTCGGCATGACGGAGGTGGTGATGACGACCGAAACCCGCACCGAAACCGATTCGCTCGGGCCGATCGAGGTCCCCACCGACGCCTATTGGGGCGCGCAGACGCAGCGATCGATCGAGAATTTTCCCTTCCCTGCTAGTGAACGCATGCCGATCGCGATCGTCCACGCGCTTGCATTAGTGAAGCAAGCGGCGGCGCGTGTGAACCGGCGGCACGGGTTACCGGCAGAGATCGCCGACGCGATCGAAGCGGCCGCCGCCGAAGTCGTCGCGGGCAAGCTCGATGATCAATTCCCGCTCGTCATCTGGCAGACGGGCAGCGGCACGCAGTCGAACATGAACGTCAACGAAGTGATCGCCGGCCGCGCCAACGAAATGCTGACCGGCGCGCGGGGCGGCAAGACACCGGTCCACCCGAACGACCACATCAACATGAGCCAGTCGTCCAACGACAGCTTCCCGACCGCGCTGCATATCGCCGCGTCGCTGGCGGTGACCAAACGGCTGTTCCCCGCGCTCGACCGGCTGAAGGGCGCGCTGCAGGCCAAAGCGGATGGGTGGGACGATATCGTCAAGATCGGCCGCACGCATCTGCAGGATGCGACCCCGCTGACGCTGGGGCAGGAATTTTCCGGTTACGCGAACCAGGTCTATCGCTGCGGGCGGCGGATCGAGCCGGGTATCGTCAACGGCGCCAACCGGCTGGCGCAGGGTGGCACCGCGGTCGGGACGGGGCTCAACGCCCCCAAGGGGTTCGCAGGCGAGTTCTGCGCGGCGTTGGTGAAGATCACCGGCCATCCCTTCATGCCCGCCGAAAATGCGTTCGAGGCGCTCGCGTCTAACGACCCGCTGGTGCACCTCTCGGGCACGCTCAACACGCTCGCCGTCGCGTTGACCAAGATCGCCAACGACATCCGCTTGCTCGGCAGCGGCCCGCGATCGGGGATCGGCGAGTTGATGCTCCCCGCCAACGAACCCGGCAGCTCGATCATGCCGGGCAAGGTGAATCCGACCCAATGCGAGATGCTGACGATGGTCGCTGCGCAAGTGATCGGGAACCATCAGGCAGTGACCGTCGGCGGGATGCAGGGGCATCTCGAGCTAAACGTGTTCAAGCCGATGATCGGCGCCGCGGTGCTGCGTTCGATCGATCTACTCAGCGTCGGGATGGAGAGTTTTGCCGAACGCTGCGTCGAGGGTCTCGAGCCCGATCGCCGGCGGATCGCCGAACTGGTCGACCGCTCGCTCATGCTGGTCACCGCGCTCGCGCCCGAGATTGGCTACGACAATGCCGCCAAGATCGCCAAGCATGCGCACGAAAAGGGCATGACGCTCAAGGAAGCGGGCCTCGATCTGGGGCTGGTCGACGAAGCGACCTTCGACCGCGTCGTGCGGCCGGAGGATATGGTCGGGCGGTAGCCGCCCGACCCGATCCCTCTTCAGCTAGTCTTGATCCGCGCCACCTCGCGCTCGAGCTTGTCGAGGGTCGTGCGCCATCCTTCGGGCGCACCGCCGATCATCGCCAGCGCGCTTTCGTCGTAAATCTCGTATTCCTGCCGAACCGACATCAGGCAGCCGTCGCCGTCATCCTTGAAGGTGACATAGGTGCGCACGGCGAACGGCGCGTTACCGCTGTCATCGACGTGAGCGCCAGCCTCGAACGACAGGCTTTCATTCTCGACCACGTCGATAAAGCGACCGCGGTTCCAGAATTGCTGGCCGTCCGGCGCTTGCATGCAAACGTCGAACACGCCGCCGGGGCGGCAATCGATCGTCGCCTCGGGCGTCGTGAAGGTCGCGGGGCTGAACCAGTTCTTGATATGCTCGGCAGTAGTCCATGCCTTGAACACCAACGCGCGCGGCGCGTCGAACCGGCGGTCGAGCTGGAGCGGCTCGGGGCGGATGATCGTCTTGTCGGTCATGGCTCTTTTCCTTCCATCGTCTTGAGATAATCGTCGAGCTTGTCGAAGCGGCTTTCCCAGTCGCGGCGGCGGTCGAGCATCCAATGCTCGACCAGCCGCATCGCGACCGGATCGATTCGACACGTGCGGACCCGTCCCGCCTTGTGCGAGCGGACCAGCCCGGCGGTTTCGAGCACCCTCAGGTGTTGCATCACGGCGGGCAGTGACATCTCGAACGGCGCCGACAACTCGCTGACGGTCATCGGCTGGCTGACCAATCGCTCGACCATCGCGCGCCGGGTCGGGTCGGCCAGCGCTTGGAACGCGCGATCGAGCAAGTTCGATTCGGTCAGCATGGGCCTTGTGATACACCGCAGAAACAGTTTAGCAACTGCTTTACTATTCGCCGGTGCTACGGGGATCGGTAAACGCACGGACAAGACGTTCGGAACGCCTAAGCCGCCGAATAAAGCCGACTCGCCTTGACGTGGAGCAACCGCCCACGCCAAAGGCGCGCATGGCCGACCACCGATCGTCGCAACCCAAGAGCTTCAAGCGCCGCGGCTTGATGTTCGTGCTGTCCTCGCCGTCGGGCGCGGGCAAGTCGACGATCGCCAACCGGCTGCTCAAGGAAGAGCGCAACAAGCTCAAGATGTCCGTGTCCTATACGACGCGCCCGATCCGGCCGGGCGAGGTCGACGGCAAGGACTATCACTTCGTCACCAAGGACGTGTTCCGGCAAATGGTCGAGGACGATCAGTTCCTCGAATGGGCCCGCGTGTTCGAGGAACGCTACGGTACCCCACGCGAGACGGTGTTCAAGGATCTCGAGAACGGCCGCGACATCTTGTTCGACATCGACTGGCAGGGTGCGCAGCAACTGTTTCAGCTCGCGGGCGGCGATGTCGTCCGCGTGTTCATCCTGCCGCCGGGGCTCAAGACGCTGCGCACCCGCCTCGACAAGCGCGCGACCGACAGCCAGGAAATCATCGACCGCCGCATGGATCGCGCGCTGTCGGAGGTCAGTCACTGGGACGGGTACGATTACGTGCTGGTCAACGACGACCTCGACGACTGCTACGAGTGCGTCCAGACCATCCTGACCGCCGAACGCCTCAAGCGCTCACGCCAGCGTGGAATGATCGGGTTCATCCGGCGTCTGCCAGAGATGTAGGAACCGCGCGGCGGCGTCGAACTCGGCGCGCCGCACCGTAGTCGCCTGAACCGCCAGCGGATCGACGCCCCATTGCTCGGCCTGCCAATCTTCGTCGAGATTGGCGGCCGCCCACACGTCTTCCGCGTCCATCGCTCGCTCGATCAGCGCGAGGCCGAGCACCAGCGACCCAGTGATCGTGATGATCGGCGCTAGCCCCGCGAGCTCAAACGCGTCGCGCGCAGCGACAGCGACCGCCAGCCGTTCGATCGTCGCGTCGGGCTGCGGCTGGTGCATTACGCCGGTCGCGACGGTGAAATGGACATCGTAGCGCTGTGCCGCCCAGGTCAGCGGCGGATTCCATGCCACGGCCTGCCGCGCGACCAGATCGGGCGGCGCGTCGGCGCGGTAGCAGAGCAGGTCGCTCTCGGCATAAGCGGCCAAATTGGCGGCGAAGAGGGCAGGGTCGGCAGTGACACGTTCGGTCGCGGCGTTGGCCAGCCCGGTCAGCGGCATAACGCACGGATCGATGTCGCCTTCCACAGCGCGCCATTCGTCGGCCAACGCCTCGGCCAATGCGTCGTTCGGCAACAAAAGCGGCAACCGCCCGGGCGTCCGCACCGGCTTGCCGTCGAGCCGCACGCCCCGCTCGGCGTCGACTGTCACGTCCTTCCAGAAGCGCTTCATTCGGGGAGTTTGGGTGGCCGGCGCCGATTGCGCTGGACGTTGCCGGGGCTCGCCCAGCGATGCGCCAGCGCGGCGGGGATCGTCCACGACATGTAAATCGACGACAATACGATCGCCGCACCGAGCAGCTTGAGCGGCATTTGCTCGAACCGCGCGATCAGCACGATGCCGAACACCGCACCGGCGACGCCTGCCAGCCGCGCGGCTGTCATGATGAAATAGCGATTGCGCGATTGCGCTGGTGTCGGATCGGTCATGGCATCTCCAGATGCTGCGGCAGGTCGCCGACTTCAAGCGCCACACCGTGCGCTCCCGCCTCAACGAGTTCCTCCGGCCCGTGATAGCCCCAGCCGACGCCGATCGCACGCACGCCGGCATTGACCGCCATCGTGACGTCATAGGTCGTGTCGCCGATCATCGCGGTGCGGGCAGGGTCGGCACCGGCCTCGGTGATCGCGGCCTCGATCATTGCCGGATGCGGCTTGGACGGGTGACGGTCGGCGGTCTGCAATGTGACGAAGTGGTGAGCGAGCTTATGCGTCGCGAGAACGTGCGCCAGCCCGCGGTCGGACTTGCCGGTGGCCACACCGAGCAGCCAGCCGTCGCCCGCGAGGCGCTCGACCAGGTCGCCGATCCCGTCGAACAGCGGCTCCTCGTCGAGCGCGCCGCTCGCGCGCATCGCGACGAACCTGTCCTTGTACCCCTGAGCGAGCGTTCGGTGGTCGGCGTCGCAGGCGTCGGGCACCAGCGCCCGCATCGCCTCGACCAGGCTAAGCCCGACGATCCGCCGGATCGCGTCGCGCGGCGGCACCGCTACTCTTGCATCGCCGAACGCCTCCTCGACCGCGCGGCAGATATTGGCTTGGCTATCGACGAGCGTCCCGTCGCAGTCGAATATCGCGAGCCGAGTCATTTGAATTCGCGCATCCAGTGGGCGATCCCGCGTCGGCCCGACGCCTCGGCCCCGTCCGCGGCCGCGAGGCGGGCGGCCTCGGGCTTGTTCTGGCCAAGCTTGATCGTCCCGCGCCACGCCGCGATTTCCAGCCGAAAGCCGATGATCGCCGTGGTCAGCTTGGCGAACAGCTTGGGGTCCATCTTTTTGCGGGTCCACGGCGCCTTGGGCGCCAACTTGCCTTCCTGCTCGGCGGAAAGCTGGTCGATCTGCGCGACGAGGTCATCGTCGTTCATCCGCCGCATCACCCCTTCAAGCTCGACGGCGACATAGTTCCACGTCGGCACCTGGTCGGGCCCGAGCCCATACCAATCGGGGCTGACATACCCATCGGGGCCGAGCGCGGTGAACAGGCCGGTCGCGCCGTCGAGATGCCGCGTTATCCCGTTCCCGCGAGCGACGTGCAGTCCGAGCGCATCGTCATCGAGCCACACCACCGGCACGTGCGCGACGCGCGGCCCGTCGGGCGTAGCCGCGAACAATTGACCGAACCCGAGCTCGCTCACCAGTGCACGCATCGCGTCGCGGTCCTCCCAGCGGAATGCCGAATTGGGATGCATCAGCGCTTCTTGGGGCTGGGCTTCTTCATCCCAGGCTTTTTGACGCCAGGTTTCTTACCCTTGTCCGCTCCCCGTCGCGGGGCCTCGACCGCGCCACGGTTGCGGCGCTCGCCCTTGCGCTCCTTGCGCACGGTTTTGGCGTGCTGTTTGGCGCGGGTCTTTTGCTCGGCCTTGGTCGGAGCAGGAGCCTCGTCGAGCGGCATCATGTTGCCGAGCATCTGTTCGAAACCCAATTGGGCCAGGCTATCGGCGAAATGCTGCGGCAACTCCGCCTCGACGTCGATCTTGCCGCCGTCGGGGTGATCGACCGCGATGCGGCGCGAATGGAGGTGCATCTTACGGCTGATCCCGCCGGTCAGGAACGCCGCCGGTCCGCCATATTTGCCATCGCCGACGATCGGATGGCCGATCGCCGCCATGTGGACGCGAAGCTGGTGCGTGCGCCCGGTATAGGGGGTCAGCTCGACCCAGGCGGTCGAGTTCCCCGCACGTTCGATCACGCGATAGCGGCTGCGCGAGGGCATCCCTTCGGCCTCGTCGACATGCATCTTCTCGCCGCCGGTACCGGGCTGCTTGGCGAGCGGCAGGTCGATCATCCCGTCCTCGATCGACGGCACGCCGACGATCAGCGCCCAATAGACCTTTTTGGCGCTGCGCCCCGAAAAAGTCTTGGCGAAGAACGCCGCGGCGCGGCTGGTGCGCGCGACGAGCAGCGCGCCCGACGTATCCTTGTCGAGCCGGTGGACCAGCTTGGGCCGCCCCTCATTGTCGTATTGCAGCGCGTCGAGCAGCCCGTCGACATGCTGCGTGGTCTTGGTGCCGCCCTGCGTCGCTAAGCCGGGCGGCTTGTTGAGCACGAATGCTTGCGCGTCCTGGTGGATCACCATCTCGCGGGCGTAGGCGATCTCGTCGTCGCTGAGCGGCGGGCGTTCTCGTTTTGGCTTGGTGTCAACGCGCTCCGGCTCGGCGGGCGGGACGCGCAGCACTTGGCCGATCGCGACATGATCGCCGGGCTTCGCGCGCGCGCCGTCGATGCGGAGCTGCCCGGTGCGCGCCCATTTGGCGACCGTCGTGAAACTCGTGTCAGGCAAGTGCCGCTTGAACCAGCGGTCGAGCCGGATGCCGTCGTCGTCGGGCGCGACGGTGAAGGTGCGGATGTCGCTCATGCCACGGTCCTGACGAGGTAGAGCCCGCCGAACAACGCGAACACCGATCCGATCACCGACACTAGGGCATAGGTGACGGCGACGCCCCATTGCCCGCGCTCGATCATCATCACAGCGTCGAGCGAGAAGGCCGAGAATGTGGTGAATCCGCCGAGCACGCCGACGCCGATCAGCACGCGGGTATGTTCACTCCCGCCGGTTCGCGCGAGCATTCCGGCGAGCAGCCCCATCAGGAACCCGCCGATCAGGTTCACGGCGAGCGTGCCCCACGGGTAATCAGGGCCGAGCGTGCCCAGCGTCAGCTTGCCGACCGCGTAGCGCCCCGCGCTACCGATGGCGCCGCCGATCATGACCAAAAGGAAATTCATCCGCCGCCTGTAGCGGGAGGGGCGCGTCGAAACAAACGGCGCCGTCATTTCTGTCTCAGCACCCACGCGAATGGTCGCCCATGCTGTCCGTGATCGGTAGACGACCTCGCGTGGGTGCTGAAGGGGTAGAAGCGATGAGCGGGGTAATCAGTTCCCGTTGTTCGCGACGATATCGACTTCCGTACGACCGTCGCCGCGCGTGTCCAGGTAAATCACATAGGCCGCGCCGTCGCGGCGCGTGCCGCCGAGGACATGCTGGCCGTCGTTGGCTTGGTGTTGGGCCGAATAGCCCGCGGCGGTTGCGCGGCCGTAATACCAGTCGAGCACGGTCTGAATCGACGCGCCCGTCGAAAAGCTGACGACGCGTAGCGCGCAGCCGCCGGTGGCGGCGCCCGCCGCTTCGTCGACGCGGGCATCGGGATAAAGTGGTAGGTCAACGGGGAGGCGCTGCGCCCAGCCGGTCGAATACTGCAGCTTGCCCGCGCACGCCGCGGTGCGGCGGTCGCCCTGGCGGCCGGCGAGCGCACCCAGCGTGACCGAATCGTTCCTGACCTTGCACTGCGGACAGCCGCCCGACGGCGCGGGGGTCGGCTTGCCGCCGCCCGACGACGAGGAGCCGGCGGCGGTCACGGTGCCGTCGGCCTTGCCGCCTACCACCGAATCGGGCGGGAGCGCGCCGGAATAGGGCTGCTGCGGCGGGCGGATCGCGTCGGCGTTGGACTGACCGGTCAGCGCCGGGTCGACCATGATCTGGTCCTGGAGCGCCGCGCGCATCGCCGGGTCGTTCGCATTGGCGGCATTGCCCGCCAGTTCGGCGTCGAGCGAATCGAGATTGCCTTCGGGCGCCTGATTCTGGCCGCACGCGACAAGTGCGAGCGGGAGCGCGAGAAGGATGAAATGGCGAACGGCCACGCTGGCAACACTCCGATTGTTCGGTCGCCGCCGATAGCGCGGCAGGCGTTAAGATAGGGCTACGCGCCCCTTGTTCGCGGGCGTCGCGTTCCCACATCGCGCGCCATGCTCAATCTCGTTTCGATCCTCATCGGCCTTGTCCTGCTCGTGTTCGTGCTGGTCGGCCTGGTTCCGTTGCTCGGCTGGCTCAACTGGCTGGCGCTAATGATAGGCGCGGTCGGCGTCCTGATCGGCGCGCTGTCGCGGCACAAGGCGGGGATGATCTTCAACATCGTGCTGCTGCTGATCGCGGCGGTGCGCCTGTCGATCGGCGGCGGCATTATCTGAGCGCGCACGAAAAAGGGCCCGGCGTGCGCCGAGCCCTTCCCAAGACCTTGGGTCAATGCCTTAGCGGCACTGCACCCGGCCGCGGTCGATCGAGACACCGAGCGCCGCACCGCCGGCTACGCCGAGCAAGGTGCCGAGCGTGCTCGACCGTCCGTTCGATAGCGAGTTGCCGAGCAATCCGCCGATCGCACCACCGATGATCAGACCGGTGGTGCCGTCCGAACGGCGGCAATAATATTGCCCGTTCGACCCGCGATAGATACGGTCCGTGCGATAGAGCCGGCGCGGCTGATAATAGTTGCCGTCGCGATAATAACGGTCGGCGTAGTAATAGCGCTGGCCCGGCTCGAAGCGGTTATAGTCGTAGCCGCGCCACGACTGCCAGTTGCGCGTGTCGTGACGATAGTCGCGCCGCGCGTCACGGATTTCGCGGTTACGCTCACGTTGGGCGCGATAGATGTCGCGTCGATTGTCCGCGTTGCGCAGATCGTGGCGATAATCCTTGTTCGCATCGCGCACTTCGTCGCGATATTCGCGCCGCGGGTTGCTTTGCGCATCGGCGACCATCGGGGTTGCCATCGTGGTAGCCGCCAGGGCGGCCAGAATAAGCCGTCGCATCATCAATCTCCCTTTCGTTTGGAGTGATGATAAAACCCGCCAGCGCGCACGATTGTTGCGTGAACCGAAAACTACCTCCCGTTCATGCGGGCGACAGGTCACCCGGACAGCGTGTGCTCCAGCGTGATCTCGGCATTGAGCACCTTCGATACCGGGCAATTCGCCTTGGCGTCGGCGGCTATCCGCGTGAATTGGTCCTGGTCGATCCCGGGCACGCTCGCGGTCAGCGTCAGGTCCGAGCGCGTGATCGCAAAGCCTTCGCCCTGCTTGTCGAGCGTGACCTTGGCGGTAGTCTCGAGCATGCCGTCGTTGAACCCTTCGCGGGCCAGCGCAAAGCTCAGTGCCATGGTGAAACAACTTGCATGCGCCGCTGCGATCAATTCCTCGGGATTGGTTCCCGGCTCGTCGCCGAACCGTGTGCCGAACCCGTATTTTTGGTCGCTGAGAACGCCGGACTGAGTCGAGACGTGACCGACTCCGTCCTTGCCCAGACCCGCATATTTCGCCGAACCGCTGCGTGTCGTCATTCTCTTTCTCCCCAGAAAAAGGGGCGCGATCGACGGACCGCACCCCTGTTTCGTTTACGCCAAAGTCGGCGCGGCTGTTAACGGCGGCAGCGACGCTTTGCCGTGATCGTCCGGTCGATCGCGCGGCCGCCCAATGCACCGGCGACACCGCCGACCACGGTGCCGAGCAGCTTGTCGCCACGCCCGGCGATCTGGTTGCCGATCAACGCGCCGCCGGCGCCGCCCGCGACCAAGCCCGTCGTGCCGCCCGAGCGCGTGCAATAAGTATGGCCGCCGCGGCCATTGTAGGTTCGGTAGTAATGCTTGCGCGCTTCGGCCGAGGTCGGAACCACGACCGTGGTCGCGGTCAACGCGACGGCGCCCAGGCTGAGAAACAGATTACGCATGTCGAATTCCCTTTGCTTTGTATCAATGCCGAGACCGTAACGTTTCCCGTTGCCGCAAAGTTGCATCGCGCCCGATTCAATTTGCGAGGAGGGCGGGGCGAATGTGCACGATATCCACGTTATCCACAGGCCGCGGGCATCGGTTAACGCTTGGCGCGAATCGGATTCAGTGACAGCTTGATGACATCGAGACTGAGACGGTTCGCCGCGAAATCGGCAGATTGTTCAAGGACTTGGTCTTCGGGATCAGGATCTTAGCCGCAAGGCGAAGACGATGAGTTCGAAGTAGGGACATTAGCCCCCGCCGAGTCCGGATGGATCGTGCAAGCGAGACGATCGGACGACGCACACTGATGACCCGAAACATGATCGAAGTTTTCGGACGGAGATCATGGGTTGCTGCGGCGAGCCGCCGGTCAAGCCCGTCAAACGGCGCGACAGGAAAGGTGCCGAGGCGACCGAAGCGAAGAATGATGCTTCGGCGTTGCTCTTCGTAGGCCGCCGGTGGCCGGGAATGCTGAGAATCTTCGGATGATCGCGCCCGGCCCCGACGACCGAACCGGACGATCGGGTGGGCCTTCGGGCTAAACTTGGTCGAACGGCGCGAGATTCAGGAAGCTTTCGAGCTTTCGGGGTGGAGCAATCGCAAAGCTGGATGCGCTTTCGGGCGCATCAAGCGGAGCGAGCCGCGGAACGGAGCGTCTTCGGACGAAAACCGGCCAAGGTGACCGCGAAGCAGGAACGGTCTTCGGACCGTTCAGGTGGAGCGGGCAAAGCGAAGAGCGTCTTCGGACGATCGGAGCCTAGCGAAACCGCGGAGTTGCGCTGGCCTTCGGGCCACGCAACCGAGCAAAACCGCGAAACCTGGCGCCGCTCTTCGGAGCAGCACGGATGTAGCGAGCCGCCGAAACCAGATGGCGCGGGCCGACCCTCGGGAAAGCCAAGCGGATCGAAGTCCGGCGACAGGGGAGTCGGTTGCAAGACCGGCTCCCCAATTGCGTTTTGGGAGTAGGGCTCGTCGGGTAATTCCACTGCTGCGTCCGTCCCCTGTCACCGCCCCCGGGCTGTGATGCGTAAGGTACGCCCGGGACATCGACCACGCCGCCCGTTTATTCTGAAAGCGAATAGCGACGATATCGGCTGGCTGTCGAAGGCGGTCAGCAACACGCCGCTGACGTCACGGGGGATAAACGGCGCCGCGGGGTTCGTTGCGGGAGCTCACGATAGAATATCTGGCGATGTCAACGATCGGGCCGCGTCATCATGGCGGCGGGGCTATAGGAAAATACTGATAGCGGGCGAGGATCGATGGACGGCGTAACGATCCGGCGGCTTGGCGCCGACGATGTCGATACGATGCGCGGCA
The DNA here is from genome assembly GCA_039926845.1 of Sphingomonas sp. Lineage (GTDB taxonomy): Bacteria > Pseudomonadota > Alphaproteobacteria > Sphingomonadales > Sphingomonadaceae > Sphingomonas. The sequence goes on from JBDSWC010000074.1 coordinate 41,023, forward strand.
TGCTTGCGATGTTCGGTGACGCGTTCGAGGATCCTGGAGCCTATCATCGAGCGCAGCCCGACGCCGCCTATCTGGCGCGTTTACTCGGCAGCGAGACGTTCATAGCGCGGGCCGCGGCGATCGACGGCGCAGTGGTCGGCGGAATCGCCGCCTATGTGCTCGACAAGTTCGAACAGGCACGACGCGAGGTGTGTCTCTATGATCTTGCCGTCGCCGAAGCCCATCGTTGGGGCGGCATCGCCACCGCGCTGATCGCCGAGCTGCGCCGCATCGCGGCCAGCGTCGGTGCTATGTCATCTTCGTTCAGGCCGATTACGGCGACGACCCGGCCGTCGCGCTATACGAGAGACTCGGTAAGCGCGAGGACGTGATGCATTTCGATATCGACGTGCCCTGACGGGCGACTATTCGGCGGCGATCAGTTGCCGTTGCTCGGCGGCGCGGGCCGCGGCGTCCTCGCGCTCGCTGCGCAGTTTGGACGTGCGTTCGAGGCGTTCGGCCATTTCTTCCCAGGCGCGCGCGGCGCGTTCGCAGCGCTCGCGCACGTTGTCGAGCCCGCTGGCAGCGGCATTGGCACGCTCCATGGCGGCGCGGTTGCGATAGAGTTCTGGGGTGTCCGACATTCGATTCTCCTGGCGCGCGACCGGCTGTAGCACAAATAGGCGGCACGACAGAATCGTGCCGCCTATCAGTTACTTAGATGGTTACTCTGCGGCCATCTTGACGTTGACGGCGGCCTGCTTGCCGCGCTTGTCGTTTTCCAGGTCATAGGTAACCCGGTCGTTCTGGTTGAGGGTGTTGATGCCCGACTGCTCGAGCGCGGTGATGTGGACGAACGCGTCCTGCCCGCCGCCATCGGGAGCGATGAAGCCATAGCCCTTGTCGGCGTTGAAGAATTTTA
>JBDSWC010000075.1:0-12029 GCA_039926845.1 Sphingomonas sp.
GGATGCTGTTCCTGCGCGGGCTGATCGTTCAGGAAAACACCCCGACCATCGCCAGCTTCACCGGCACGCTGCGCAAGTCGAGCGCACCGCCGTCGCTGCGGTGACCACGGTCCTTCAACAATATCACGCGCTGATCGCCGCGGGCGAATTGCGCGCCGACCCCGATCAGGAAGCCGCCGCCGCGCGACTCGATACGCTCCAGCACGAACTCGAAGCCGTGCCCAAGCGCGGATCGATCCTGTGGCGCGCGCTCGGCAAGCGCCCCGATCCGCCACGCGGGCTATATATGTGGGGCGGCGTCGGGCGCGGCAAATCGATGCTGATGGACCTGTTTTTCGGTTGCCTCAGCATCAACCGCAAACGCCGCGTCCATTTCAGCGAATTCATGCTCGAAGTGCACCAGCGCATCGCCGAGGAACGCAAGAAGGAAGCCGGCGACCCGATCCAGCCGGTTGCCGAAGCGCTCGCCGACGAAGCGCGCTGCCTCGCGTTCGACGAGATGATGGTGACCAACTCGCCCGACGCGATGATCCTGTCGCGGCTGTTCACCGCGCTGATCGAGGCCGGCGTGACCGTGGTGACGACCAGCAACCGAGCGCCGCAGGACCTCTACAAGAACGGCCTCAACCGCGAGCACTTCGTGCCCTTCATCGACCTGATCGAGCAGCGCCTCGACGTGCTCCCGCTCAACGGCCCGGTCGACTACCGCCGCGACCGGCTCGGCCAGCAGGAAACGTGGCTGGTCCCCAACGGCCCCGAGGCGACTGCGCAGCTCTCCGCGGCCTTCTTCCGCCTGACCGACTATCCCCCTGAGGACCGCGAGCACGTGCCGAGCGAGGATCTGACCGTCCAGAGCCGCACGCTCCACGTCCCCAAGGCGCTCAAGGGCGTCGCGGTGTTCAGCTTCAAGCGGCTCTGCGCCGAGGCGCGCGGGGCGGCCGACTATCTCGCCATCGCGCGGCGCTATCACACCGTGATCCTCGTCGGCATCCCCAAGCTCGGCCCCGAGAACCGCAACGAAGCCGCGCGTTTCGTGAGCCTCATCGACGCGCTCTACGAGCATAAGGTCAAGCTGCTCGCCGCCGCGGACGCCGAACCCAACCAGCTCTACGAAAAAGGCGACGGCCGGTTCGAGTTCGAGCGCACCGTCAGCCGGATCGAGGAAATGCGGTCCGACGACTATCTGGCGCAGGGACACGGGCAAGATTAGGCTCGACACGATGAGATGCTGCCGTTCCTTGTTGGCCGCGGTCGCATTAGCGGCCTTTCCTGCGCCCGCCTTTGCCGGCCCGCCCTACGACACGGACGATCCCGAGCCGACCGATTACCGGCATTGGGAACTGTACCTGTTCGGCGCCGGCGCGCGCAGCGGTGGGGCATTCGACGGTTCGGCCGGGCTCGACCTCAACTACGGCGTGGTGAAAGACGTTCAACTGACCGCGACATTGCCAGCCGATTTCACGCGCGGCCCCGTCGCGCGGACGGGTGTCGGGGACGTCGAATTGGGTGTCAAATATCGTTTCTACCGTGACGACGCCGCGGGATTCTCGATCGCCGCGTTTCCCCGGCTGATCCTGCCGAGCTCGGGCCAGCGGTACGGCTCGGGCAAGACCGCCCTACTGCTGCCCGTGTGGGCGCAGAAGGATATCGCGAAATGGTCGTTTTTCGGCGGCGGCGGCTACGCCATCAATCCAGGCACGGATAATCGCAACTATTGGCAAGTCGCAGGTGCGGTGACGCGCGAGGTGTCGAGCAAATTGAGCATCGGGGTCGAGGCGACGCATCGCGGTCCCGATGCGGCCGGGGCGCGGCCGACCACGACGCTGGGCATCGGCGGGATATATCGGCTGAAAGGACCGTTATCGCTGCTCGCCTCGGCGGGGCCCAGCTTCGGCGGCCGCGACGGCGACAAATACCACGCCTACGTAGCGTTGGGTTTGAGTTTTTAGGAGACAGGCGATGACGCTGACCGACGACGAGCGCGCGATCGTGAGCAAGGTGCCTGCCGTCACGCTCGGTTTCTGGATCATCAAGATTCTGGCGACGACGCTCGGTGAGACGGGCGGCGATGCGGTGAGCATGTCGTGGCTCGGCGAGACCACGCCCGGGGCGGGGGCCGGCGGGGTCAACGGCTATCTGGTCGGCACCGCGATCTTCGGCGTGCTGCTGCTCGGGCTGGTCTGGGCGCAGATCGCCGCGCGGCGGTTCAACCCGTGGCTCTATTGGGCGACGATCATCGCCTCGACCACGGCGGGGACGACGCTCGCCGACTTCGCGACGCGCTCGCTCGGGATTGGCTATACCGGCGGTTCGGCGCTGTTGCTCGCATTGGTCGTCGCCAGCCTAGCGACGTGGAAGATGACACTCGGCAGCGTCGATGTGAACCAGGTGAGCACGCCGCGCGCGGAGGGATTCTACTGGCTGACGATCACCTTCTCGCAAACGCTCGGCACCGCGCTCGGCGACTGGGCGGCGGACACGGGGGGGCTCGGCTATCTCGGCGGCGCGACGCTGTTCGCGATCGGGCTGGCGGTCCTGGCCGCGCTGTACTTCACGACCAGCGCCAGCCGCGTCATGCTGTTCTGGGCAGCCTTCATCCTCACGCGGCCGCTGGGGGCGACCGTGGGCGACTTCCTCGACAAGCCGCTCGCCAAGGGCGGGCTCGACCTCAGCCGCCCGATCGCGTCGCTGGCGCTGACCGCGGCGATCCTCATCCTGATCCTCATCCTTCCTCAGCGCGCCGGTTCACACGCCGCCACGCGATCGACCGGCTAGTCCAGAATGCGACGCTGACGCGCGCCAACGCCGTCATTATGACGCAGTTCGGATCGGCGAGATCGCGCAGTTGATGAGTGAGGTTGCCGCCGATGGCACCGCGGCGATGCCCGGCTTGTCTAGGGGGGAGTCATCGGCGCCCCGGCGTCGATGCGGGTGCGATGCACGCCAGCGCTGCCCGCGACGCGCGCGGCGATGCATTATCGAATATCGCTTTGGCGATTTTCGGGGCCAGCTCGGTCGCGCCGCCGCTGATATTCGTCAGAACGGCGAGCGTCAGGTCGTTATCCGGATACGTCCGGACGACGGTCTCATATCCCGGGAAGTTGCCGATATGGCCGACGACGCGTCGCCCCGCCTCTTGGTCGATCATGAAGCCCAGACCATAAGCGAAGACGCCGTTCGGATTTTGTTGTGCAGCGCTCGGCGACAGCGCGCGGTTGGTGACTCGCCCGTCCTTGACGCGCGCCGGTTCCATCATTTGCCTGAGACTGGCCGCGTTGACGACGCGCCCGCCCGTCAGCGCCATTTGCCAGGTCAGCAAGTCGCGCGCGGTCGATCGCATCGATCCCGCCGCGCCGGCGGCGTTGCGCGGAAAGGTCGCCGCGTTGATGAATTGACCATTGTTGCGCCGATATCCCGCCGCGCGCATCGGGACGATCTCGTACAGACTGTCCACCGCCGTGTGATCGAGGCGTAACGGTTCGAATAGGTTCCGTCGCAGGAATTGCTGCCACGGCATCCCGGACACCTTTTCGATCACCGCGCTCGGGACCACGAAATTGGAGTTGCTATAGTCCCACGCGGTACCCGGATCGAACTCGTAGGGGTTGGGTTCCATCCCGGCGATGAAATCCACCAGGTCCGTCACCTTGTTGTCGGGGTCCGCCGTCAGCCGCTCGATAAAGAGATCGCGACGGGGGCGAGGTTGCTTGAGAAAATCGTTGAGGCCCGCGGTGTGGCTGAGCAATTCGCGCAACGTCACCTCGCTCGCTCGCGGAAAATCCGGCAGATATTTGACCAGTGGGTCGTCGATGTTGAGCTGGCCGCGTTCGGCGAGCAGCATGATCGACGTCGCGATGAACTCTTTGGTCACCGACATCACCCAGAAGGGCGTATCGCTGGTCGCACGGATATCATGCTCGATGTCGGAATAACCGGCGGAACGTAAGAACGGCGCACCGCGATAGGATAGCGCCAGCGAGACGCCGGGAACGCGCTTCTGATCGATCGCGTCGCGGAGCACGTTGTCGATTGCCTTCGCTTACGCGCTACTTAGCCCCGTGCAACGCGCCGTAGCGGCAGGCCCTGTGCTCTTTGAAACGCTCGCATCAGCCGAGGAGGAAACCCCTGCGACGACGGCGAGGCAGACGGAGATGAGTCTTGCCCGCATCATATGCCCCCCTTTGTCACTTTGCTTAGACTGCATTATCCAAATAACACACGTCAACCCCCAGCGTAACGGGTTTTATGGCCCGATCCGACGACCAATCCCACTAGCCGTTCCCCTCTCTACTGCACTTGCGAATGAGTTGCAGTAATGGATGTTAACTCTCGCCCTTTAGCAGTTGCCAGCGAGTAGCGAAGCGCCTAAGCGCCGTCGCGTCTCGCGCGCCCGGTCAAGACATTTGGCTTGTGCGCCCACGCGCTAAGGAGTGCCCAATGGCCCGCAAGAAGATCGCGCTGATCGGCGCCGGAAACATCGGCGGCACGCTCGCCCATCTCGCCGCTCAGAAGGAACTTGGCGACATCGTCCTGTTCGACGTGGTCGAGGGCGTGCCGCAGGGCAAGGCGCTCGATCTGTCGCAGTGCGGCCCGATCGAGGGCTTCGACGCGAAGATCACCGGGTCGAACGATTATGCCGACATCGCTGGCGCCGACGTGATCATCGTCACCGCCGGCGTCGCGCGCAAGCCCGGCATGAGCCGCGACGATCTGCTCGGCATCAACCTCAAGGTGATGAAGGCCGTCGGCGAAGGCATCAGGAACAACGCTCCCGGCGCGTTCGTCATTTGCATCACCAACCCGCTCGACGCGATGGTGTGGGCGCTGCGCGAATTCTCGGGCCTGCCGCATCACATGGTCGTCGGCATGGCGGGCGTGCTCGACAGTGGCCGCTTCAGCCACTTCATCGCCGACGAGTTCGGCGTGTCGGCGCGCGACGTGACGACCTTCGTGCTCGGCGGCCACGGCGACACGATGGTCCCGGTGGTCCAATATTCGACCGTCGCCGGCATCCCCGTCCCCGACCTGATCAAGATGGGCAAGTCGACCCAGGAGCGCATCGACGCGATCGTCAAGCGCACCCGCGGCGGCGGCGGCGAGATCGTCGCGTTGCTCGGCACCGGCTCGGCCTATTACGCGCCCGCGACCAGCGGCATCGCGATGGCCGAAGCGTTCCTGGGCGACCAGAAGCGCGTCCTGCCCTGCGCGGCCTATGTCGAGGGTCAGTACGGCTTGGACGGCCTGTACGTCGGCGTGCCGGTGCGGATCGGCGCGGGCGGCGTCGAGGAAATCATCGAAATCGCGCTCGACGACGAGGCCAAGGGGAACCTAGGCGTGTCGGTGGATGCCGTTAAGGAATTGCTGGTGGCGTGTCGGGGGATTGATCCGAGCTTGAACTAACGCACCGCACCACCCCGGCGAACGCCGGGGTCCAGTCGGAAAAGCCTCGAATGGATGGACAAGCCTATGTCTATATCATGGCCAACCGGCGAAATGGCGCGATCTACATCGGCTCGACGATCGACCTCGCCAGGCGCGTTTGGGAACACCGTAACGACGTCGTCAAAGGATTTACGAAGAGGTACGGCTGCCACCTCCTCGTCTGGTACGAAGTCCATGGCAGTTGGGAATCGGCACGTCTGCGCGAACGGCAGATGAAGGAGTGGAAGCGGCGCTGGAAGCTTGATGAGATCGAGGGGCTCAACCCGAATTGGGACGACCTGTACGATCGTATCGCACTGCCATGAGCCGGTTCGCAACTGGACCCCGGCGTTCGCCGGGGTGGTAAAGAAATGAAGGGCGGAGCCTGAATGAGCATCCTCGTCGACAAGAACACCAAGGTCATCACCCAGGGCATGACCGGCAACACCGGCAGTTTCCACACCCAGGCCGCGCTCGATTACGGGACGCAGATGGTCGCGGGCGTGACCCCGGGCAAGGGCGGCACGACGCATCTCGGCCTGCCGAACTACAATACGGTGCACGAGGCCCTCGCCGCGACCGGTGCGACCGCATCCGTCGTGTACGTCCCGCCCCCCTTCGCCGCGGACTCGATCCTCGAGGCGATCGACGCCGAAGTGCCGCTGATCGTGTGCATTACCGAAGGCATTCCGGTGCTCGACATGGTCAAGGTCAAGCGCGCGCTGACGGGCTCGAAGTCGCGGCTGATCGGCCCGAACTGCCCTGGCGTACTGACGCCGGGCGAGTGCAAGATCGGCATCATGCCGGGCAGCATCTTCTCCAAGGGATCGGTCGGCGTTGTCTCGCGCTCCGGCACGCTGACCTATGAAGCGGTGTTCCAGACCACCAATGCCGGACTCGGCCAGACCACCGCGGTCGGCATCGGCGGCGATCCGGTCAACGGCACCAACTTCATCGACGTGCTCGAACTGTTCCTGGCCGACGAGGCTACAAGCTCGATCATCATGATCGGCGAAATCGGCGGCGACGCCGAGGAGCAGGCCGCGCAGTTCCTGAAGGACGAGGCCAAGCGCGGGCGCAGCAAGCCGATGGCGGGCTTCATCGCCGGACGCACCGCGCCGCCGGGCCGCCGCATGGGCCATGCCGGCGCTATCGTGTCGGGCGGCAAGGGCGACGCCGAAAGCAAGATCGCGGCGATGGAAAGCGCCGGGATCAAGGTGTCGTCGTCGCCCAGTCTTTTGGGTGAGACGCTCGTGGAAGTGTTGAAGGGCTGAACCAAATCCTTCTCCCCTTGTGGGAGAAGGTGGCCCGGCGCACCCGGGTCGGATGAGGGGGAGTCCCCCTCACCCTCCCACCGCCTTCGGCGGCGGGCCCCTCCCTCTCCCACAAGGGGAGAGGGGTTGGAGAATGCATATGGGCTACGAAGGTCAGGATTTCAGCGAGATCGCCGGCGGCGTTAGCCCGGCGTTCGTCGAGACGCTGTACAAGCGCTTCCAGGAGTCGCCGGACTCGGTCGAGCCGTCATGGCGTGGCTGGTTCGAGGGGCTGGAAAACGGCCCGTCGGGCGCAAGCTGGAACAACCCCACCTGGCCGCCGACGACCACCGATGACCTCACCGCCGCGCTCGATCCGACGCAGATGGAGCCCGCGGCCAACCCCGCCAAGGGCCCAGCGCCCGCCCCCGCCGCCAAACCCGCGTCGCAGGACGATGTGCTCAAGGCCGCGAGCGACTCCATCCGCGCGATGATGCTGATCCGCACCTATCGCGTACGCGGGCATTTGGCGGCCAACCTCGATCCGCTCGGCCTGTCGACCTACGAAATGCCCGCCGATCTCAAGACCGAATATCACGGCTTTTCGGACGCCGACATCGACCGGCCGGTCTATCTCGGCGGGCAGCTCGGGCTGCAATGGGCGACGATCCGCGAGCTGATCGACATCCTGCGCGCGAATTACTGCGGCAATGTCGGCCTCGAATACATGCACATCGCCGATGTCGAGGAGCGCCGCTTCCTCCAGGACCGCATGGAGGGCAAGGACAAGGCGATCAGCTTCACGCCCGACGGCAAGAAGGCGATCCTGACCAAGGTCATCGAGGGCGAGCAGTGGGAACGCTTCCTGGGCAAGAAATATGTCGGCACCAAGCGCTTCGGGCTCGACGGCGGCGAAGCGATGATCCCCGCGCTCGAAAGCGTGATCAAATACGGCGGCCAGATGGGCGTCAACGAGATCGTCTACGGCATGGCGCATCGCGGGCGCTTGAACGTGCTCGCCAACGTCATGGCCAAGCCGTTGCGCGTGATCTTCCATGAATTCGGCGGCGGCAGCGCCAATCCGGAGGACGTGGGCGGGTCGGGCGATGTGAAGTATCACCTCGGCACGTCGACCGACCGCGAGTTCGACGGGATCAAGGTCCATATGTCGCTCGTCGCCAACCCGTCGCACCTCGAAGCGGCGGATCCGGTCGTGCTCGGCAAGACCCGCGCGATCCAGACGCTCGCCAACGACCTCGACGAGCATTCGCATTCGCTCCCCGTGCTGATCCACGGCGATGCGGCGTTTGCGGGGCAAGGGATCGTCTGGGAGTGCCTCGGCTTCTCCGGCATCCGCGGATACAACACCGGCGGCTGCCTGCACTTCATCATCAACAACCAGATCGGCTTCACGACCAGCCCGCAATTCGCGCGCTCGTCGCCCTATCCGTCGGACGTCGCCAAGGGCGTCCAGGCGCCGATCTTCCACGTCAACGGCGACGATCCCGAAGCGGTCACCTTCGCGTGCAAGATGGCGATCGAATTCCGCCAGAAATTCCACCGCGACATCGTCATCGACATGTGGTGCTACCGCCGCTTCGGCCATAACGAAGGCGACGAGCCGAGCTTCACCCAGCCGCTGATGTACGCCAAGATCAAGCAGCATCCGCCGGTCAGCGAAGTCTACGGCAAGCGCTTGATCGCCGAGGGCGTGATCGACCAGGCTTGGGTCGACACGATCACGCACCAGGTCGACACCTTGCTCGAAGGCGAGTTCGAGGCGGGCGCGAGCTACAAGGCGAACAAGGCCGATTGGTTCGCCGGCCGCTGGTCGGGGCTGCACGCGCCGGCCGACGCCGAGACGTCGCGTCGCAACGTCGAAACGGGCATCGACAAGAAATTGTTCGACGGGCTCGGCCGCACGCTGACGACCGTCCCGGACGATCTGACGATCCACAAGGCGCTCGCCCGCGTGATCGACGCCAAGCGCAACATGTTCACGAGCGGAGAGAATTTCGACTGGGCGACCGGCGAAGCGCTCGCGTTCGGTTCGCTGCTCTCGGAAGGATACGGCGTCCGTCTGTCGGGCCAGGACTCGGGCCGCGGCACGTTCAGCCAGCGCCACGCGGTCTGGGTCGACCAGAACGACGAGCACAAATACGTGCCGCTGTGGAATGTCGAACACGGCAATTTCGAAGTGCTCGACTCGCCGCTGTCCGAATACGGCGTGCTCGGGTTCGAATACGGCTACGCGCTCGCCGACCCCAAGACGCTCGTCATCTGGGAGGCGCAGTTCGGCGACTTCATGAACGGCGCGCAGATCATGATCGACCAGTTCATTGCCGCGGGCGAGGCCAAGTGGCTGCGCGCCAACGGCCTGGTGATGATGCTGCCCCACGGCTACGAAGGACAGGGGCCGGAACACAGCTCGGCACGCCCCGAACGCTTCCTGCAACTGTGTGCGGGCGACAACATGCAGGTCGCCAACTGCACGACGCCGGCCAACATCTTCCACCTGCTGCGCCGCCAGATGCACCGCACGTTCCGTAAACCCCTGGTGATCTTCACCCCGAAGTCGCTGCTGCGCCACAAGCGTGCGGTGTCGAAGGCGGCGGACTTCCAGGGCGACAGCCATTTCATGCGGATTCTGTCGGACCCCGATGCCGCGCCCGATACCGAGACGAAGCGGCTCGTCCTGTGCACTGGCAAGGTCGCCTATGACCTGTTCGACGCGCGCGATGCGGCGGGCGACACCGACATCCAGATCGTCCGGATCGAGCAACTCTATCCCTTCCCGACCGACGCACTGGCCAAGCGGATCGGCCGGATGACCGCGCTCGAGGATATCGTCTGGGCGCAGGAAGAGCCGAAGAATAACGGCGCCTGGTTTTTCGTCGAGCCGATGATCGAGGAATCGCTCAAGCTGGCAAACGCCAAGCTGAAGCGCCCACGCTACGCCGGCCGCGCCGCCGCCGCCTCGCCCGCGACGGGCCTCGCCAAGCGCCACCAGATGGAACAGGCCGCGCTCGTCGCCGACGCGCTCGGGCATAATGTACGCGAAGAAATCCGCCGGACGCGGAAGGGTTAGCCAGCACTTTCCCGCTTCCCCGGCGGACGCCGGGGCCCAGTCGGGAAGGTAGAAGTAACGACGCGCAGCGCTCACCGACGAGCCGCTCGCAACTAGGCCCCGGCCTCCGCCGGGGTGGAAGGAAATAGGGAATGGCGACTGAAGTTCTGGTGCCGGTTCTAGGCGAATCGATCGTCGAGGCGACCGTGGGCGAATGGCTCAAGCAGCCGGGCGACCCGGTCAAGCAGGACGAGCCGATCGTCTCCCTCGAAACCGACAAGGTTGCGGTCGAAGTGCCCTCGCCCGTCGCCGGCGTGATGGGCGCGCATGCGGTGCAGGTCGGCGACAATGTCGCGGTCGGCGCACTGCTCGCGACGGTCGAGGCGGGTGGCGCGGCTGCAGCGCCTGCTCCCGCCGCCGCGCCGGCGCCGCCCCCCGCGCCCGTCGATACTGCGGGCCAGCAAGCCCCCGCCCCCGCCGCGCTCTCCCCCTCGGTGCGTCGCGCGGTGCTGGAAACGGGCGTCGATCCCGGCACTGTCAAGGGCACCGGCAAGGACGGCCGTCTGACCAAGGACGACGTAATCGCCGCAGCCTCGACCCCCGCGCCCGCCGCCGCTGCCGCACCTGTCCCGACTCCCTCCGTCGCCGCCTCGACCGGGCGTAAGGAAGAGCGCGTCCGCATGACGCGCCTCCGCCAGACCGTCGCCAAGCGGCTCAAGGACGCACAGAACACCGCGGCGATGCTGACGACGTTCAACGACGTCGACATGACCGCGGTCATCGAAGCACGCACCAAATACAAGGATCTGTTCGAAAAGAAGCACGGCGTCCGGCTCGGTTTCATGGGCTTCTTCGTGAAGGCCGCGTGCATGGCGCTGAAGGACGTGCCCAGCGTCAACGGCCAGATCGACGGCGAGGAAATCGTCTACCACGATTATGCCGACATCTCGGTCGCGGTCAGTGCGCCGCAGGGCCTCGTCGTGCCCGTCATCCGCGACGCCGACCAGTTGTCGGTCGCAGGCATCGAAAAGACGATCGGCGACTTCGGCAAGCGCGCCAAGGACGGCACGCTGAAAATGGACGAGATGCGCGGGGGCACTTTCACAATCTCCAACGGCGGCGTGTTCGGCTCGCTGATGTCGACCCCGATCATCAACCCACCGCAGAGCGCCGTCCTCGGCCTCCACCGGATCGAGGACCGCCCGGTGGTCCGCGACGGCCAGGTCGTCGTGCGCCCGATGATGTACCTCGCGCTCAGCTACGACCACCGCCTGATCGACGGCCGCGAGGCGGTGACGTTCCTGGTCGCGCTCAAGAACGCGATCGAGGACCCGACGCGGATCCTTATTGATCTCTAGTTACCGTGCTCCGGCGAAGGCCGGAGCGTTGGAAGGAGCGCGATGAAATCAGGATGCGTCTATCTGATGGCGAATCATCGCCGTGGACGGACGTATTTGGGAGTGACGAGCAACCTGCCGCAAAGATCGTGGCAGCATCGCAACAAAATGGTCGATGGACATTCCAAGGACCATGATTGCGTGTTGCTCGTCTGGTACGAATATTTCGATGATTTGCGGGAGGCGCGAGCCTGTGAGTATCGAAGGAAGAGATGGAAGCGCGCCTGGAAATTGCGATTGATCGAAGAACGCAATCCTGACTGGCGCGACCTATATGACGAGCTTGCGGCGTAACGCCAACGCTCCGGCCTTCGCCGGAGCACGGAAGAAGGTTTGAGATGGCAGACGGCAATTACGATTTCGACATCCTGGTGATCGGCTCCGGCCCCGGCGGCTATGTCGCGGCGATCCGGGCGGCGCAGCTCGGGCTCAAGACCGGGTGCGTCGAGAGCCGCGAGACGCTGGGGGGCACGTGCCTCAACGTCGGGTGCATCCCGTCCAAGGCGATGCTCCACGCGTCCGAATTCTACGATCACGCCGCCAACGGCGCGATGGCGAAGCTGGGCGTCAAGATCGACAAGATGAGCCTCGACCTCGACACGATGCACGGCCAGCGCCGCGACGCGGTGAAGCAGTTGACCGGCGGGATCGAGTTCCTGTTCAAGAAGAACAAGGTCGAGTGGATCAAGGGCCATGCGGCGTTCACTAGTGCCGATACCGTCCAGGTCGGCGATCGCAGCGTGCGCGCAAAGAACATCGTCATTGCGACCGGCTCCAGCGTCACCGCGCTCCCCGGCGTCGAGGTCGATAACGACAAGCAGATCATCGTCGACAGCACCGGCGCGCTCGAGCTGGCGAAGGTGCCCGGCCATATGGTCGTGATCGGCGGCG
>JBDSWC010000076.1:0-26216 GCA_039926845.1 Sphingomonas sp.
AGCAGCTGGCCACGCTCCACAAGATGCTGCTCGACACGGTCCGGCACGATCCGGTGTGCCGGCGGTTGATGACCGCGCCCGGCGTCGGCCCGGTGGTCGCGCTCACCTATCGAGCCTCGATCGACCAGCCTCAGCGCTTCGTCCATTCCAGGGCGGTCGGCGCGCATGTCGGGTTGACGCCGCGGCGCCATCAGTCGGGCGAGCTCGATTATGATGGTGGCATCTCCAAGTCCGGCGACACCATGCTGCGAACGATGCTGTACGAAGCGGCGCAGATCCTGATGACCCAGAGTCGGCACTGGTCGTGGCTCAAGGCCTGGGGGATGAAGGTCGCACAGCGCCGGGGCATGCGCCGCGCCATCGTAGCCGTCGCACGTCGCCTGGCAGTCATCCTTCACCGCATGTGGACGGATGGCACAGACTTCCGTTGGGGCAGCGAACCCGGCACCGCGGCCGCCGTCGCTTAATACGATCTCAGACAGGAGCTTTTACGGTTCTGCCTCGGCAGGAAGAGGTCCTCACGGGGACGAAGGTGGTGTGAGATCGTAATGACCGCCGCCCTGTCGCCAGTGGCAAGGGCGTCCAAAAGATTGATCCGCGCCGCTTTTTCTTACCCCATCATGGGGCGGCTACGTGCCGACCCCGGAGAGAAGCACGAACCCCGTGTGGCGATCTCAAGCTTGGCAGAATACCAGCATGCGCATTTCGTCGTCTACCATCCCGTCACCACCGGCGCACTCGCGACGGCGGAAAATGGCCTGCACCTGTTGACTCAATCCGCGATAGAGAAGCGGTCCTTCGACCCCAGCTCGGGTCTCCCGAGAACGCTCCTTCCGTTCCCCGAGCAATTGGCCGACCTCCAACGGAAATGCCGAGGGTTCAAAATTCATCTAGCGCTTGAAATGCTGTCTGTTGTCCTTATCCATTCGCGCGCCGGGGGGCGTGCGGAGTTCGCAAGTGACCGAAGACCACGCCCCGGCACAGGACGAAGCCCCGAACGGGTCTTCAGCGCTGCCAGCTGACAAAGATGCCGCCGTTCGCGAGGCGCTGTTCGAGTTCCTCGATCGGCTAGGCCAGGAGGCCGCTCAGTCTTCGGACGCTGAAGAGGTCATGGCGATAACGACCAAGCTGACGGCCGAGCATCTGGCACTGTCAAACTGCGCATACGCGGACATGGATGACGACGAGGACGGTTTCACCATCCGGGGCAATTGGCACGCCCCCGGGTCGCCGTCGATTGTCGGCCATTACAGCCTGGCCGACTTCGGAACACTTGCTGTTCACGAGCTCAAGGCTGGCAGGCCGCTTATCATAAACGACAACCTCAAGGAGATCGAACCCCACGAAGCAAAGACCTTCCAGGACATTGGTATTGCGGCGACGATCTGCATGCCCCTCATCCAGGACGGCAAGCTCCGGGCCTTGATGGCGATCCATGACAAGGCTCCGCATTATTGGAGCGATTACGAGCTCAAGGTTATCCGTGAGGTGACGGATCGCTCGTGGGCCCATGTCCAACGTGTGCGGGCGCAGTCGGAACTTCGGGCGAGCACGGAACGCTTCCGTGCTGCTGTTCGTGCGACGCGGGGCGTGCTTTGGACCAACGACTCCCAAGGGCGTATGACTGGGGAGCAGCCGGCTTGGGCAGCGCTGACCGGTCAGAGTCCTGCCGAGTATCAAGGCCACGGATGGGCGAAAGCTGTGCATCCGGACGATGCCCAACCGACGCTCGACGCGTGGACCCGCGCGGTAGAACGACAGGAGACGTTCATTTTCCAGCACCGCATTCGCCGAGCCGACGGCGAATGGCGGCTTTATTCAATTCGCGCGGTTCCCGTGACGGGCTCAAGCGGTGAGGTCTTAGAGTGGGTGGGCGTCCACACCGACATTACGGAGGAACGCGCTTCCGAACAGGCGCTTCGGGAGAGTGAAGCTCGACTTCGCCTGGTGCTCGACGCCTCCCCGGGGGGCTTTTATGCGGTGGACCGCGAGGGAACGACCACGCTCGTCAGCCGCGGGTTCCTCACCATGATGGGGTTCGCACACGAATCCGAGGCGATTGGCCACAAGCTCCACGGGATCATCCACCACAGCCACCCCGATGGTTCACCTTATCCGGTCGAGCAATGTCCAATTTATCGCTGTGCCGCGACCGGAGAGCCCGCGCACGTCGAGGAAGAGTTGTTTTTTCGTCCTGACGGCAAACCCGTGCCAGTCGAGTACTGGGCAACGCCTAATATTCTGAATGGCGAGAGGATTGGCGCAAGCTGCACGATCGTGGAGCTGACAGAGCGCAAGAGCGCTGAAGCGGCGCTTCGTGACGAAACTGATACACTTGAAACGCTGAACCGTACCGGAGCGGCGCTCGCGGCCGAGCTTGACCTAGAGCGCCTTGTTCAGATGGTGACGGACGCCGGTGTGGAGCTTACTCGCGCGCAGTTTGGTGCGTTCTTTTACAATGTCCTGAGCGACGAGGGTGGCAGTTACATGCTCTACGCGCTCTCTGGAGCAAAGCCGTCGCAGTTCGACTTCGGCATGCCGCGCGCAACCGCCGTATTCCACCCGACGTTCGCCGGCGAGGGTATAATACGATCGAACGACATTACCCAAGATCCGCGGTACGGCAAAAGCGGCCCACACTTCGGAATGCCTAAAGGCCATCTCCCGGTCGTGTCTTATCTTGCCGTCCCGGTGATCAGCCGCACCGGCGAAGTGCTAGGCGGGCTTTTCTTTGGTCATCCTGAAGTCGGACGATTCTCGGAGCGGCATGAGCGCCTTATGGTCGGAATTGCCGCCCAGGCCGCAGTCGGGATCGACAACGCGCGCCTTTATCAGGCAGCGCAGAAGGAACTCGCCGACCGCATGCGCGCCGAGGCTGCGCTTCGCGAATTCAACGAAACGCTTGAAGCTAGGGTTCAGGACGAAATCGATCGCCGGTCGCAGGCGGAAGAGGCGTTGCGGCAGTCTCAAAAAATGGAAACTGTCGGACAATTGACGGGCGGCATCGCGCACGACTTCAATAATCTGCTGCAGGTTGTCAGCGGCAATCTAGATCTCTTGCGCCAGAAGATACCTGAAGAATCGGCTCAATTGCGGCGCTATGCGGATCGCGCGATCGTCGGTGCGGAGCGGGCCGCGACGCTGACGCAGCGCCTGCTCGCATTTTCACGGCGACAGCCGCTCGCTCCCAAGCCAATCGAGGTCAACAAACTGGTCGCCGGCATGTCGGATCTGCTCCACCGCACGCTTGGCGAAACCATCGAGCTCGAGACCGTGCTCGCCGCGCGTTTATGGCCCGTGGAAGCAGACCCCAACCAGCTTGAGAACACGATCATAAACTTAGCGGTCAACGCGCGTGACGCCATGGCCGGCGGCGGAAAACTAACGATTGAGACCAACAATACGTATTTAGATGCGAGCTACGTTGCCCAGCACCCAGAGGTGGCGGCGGGACAATATGTGGTGACGTGTGTTTCGGACACCGGGGTGGGGATGGATCAGGAGACCATCGGGCGGGCAATTGAACCCTTTTTTACGACAAAAGAGGTAGGCAAGGGCACCGGTCTTGGTTTGTCGATGGTATACGGCTTCCTCAAGCAAAGCGGCGGCCATTTGAAGATCTACTCCGAACCTGGCGAAGGGACGACGGTGAAGATTTATCTGCCGCGGCTGACGGGCAAGGTCATCGAGGAAACCCCAGTCCCGCCGCCGCCGATTGCGGACGCGAAGGGGCGAGAAACGATCCTGGTGTGTGAGGATGACGCCGACGTCCGTGCCTTCTCGGTCGAAGTGCTCAGGGAACTCGGCTATCGCGTGCTGGAAGCCGGAGACGGTGCTGCTGCGCTGCGGCTCCTGCGGGAACACGCCAACCAGGTCGATCTTCTGTTCACCGACGTTGTGTTACCCGGCGGCATGACCGGGGCAGTATTGGCCAGGGAGGCGTTGGCAATTCAGCCGGGCCTGAAAACCTTGTTTACGACCGGCTACGCGCGCAACGCGATCGTTCATCATGGTCGGTTGGACGAAGGTGTTGAATTGCTAACGAAGCCGTTCAGCTATTCGGACCTCGCGCTTCGCATAAGAGACATTCTAGACCTCTGATCGGCGAAGTGTCGCGATCGGAACGACAATTATAGCGTAACAGCTATCGCGCATTTGCGGCCGTTCCGCGTCGCAAGCGACAATCCGAAAGCAGCCCCTCATTTAGGCATCGATCACGCCGTAATGCGGAGGCGACTACCTCGTCAGACGTCCTCTAATCGCACCCAATCGGCGGACTCGAGCGCATATGGTGCAAAGAGGTAATCTCGGATCGCTGCGATCCGGTCTTCGCGCCACTCAACCAGCACAAAATGCGCAGGCCGGTTCATCGCGTCTTGGTCAAAGACCAGCATCGCTGGGCGACCCTCGACCGCGCCGAAGGCGAAGCGCCATTTGGTCTCTGCGGCGTAGCGCGTGAAATAGGGGGCAATGCGGTCACGGCCCTGCCATTGCAGACGGTTGACCAGGTCGAGCTGCACATCGTCGGCGAGCATCGCGCGGATCGCGTCGAAGTCGCCCGCGCGGAACAGCTCGGCGAAAGTAGCCATCTTTTGCCGCGCCGCATCGGGCATCAGCGGCAGCAGCGTGTCGGCGGGCATGTCCGCTAGCCGCCGCAGCGCAGTCCGCCCGCGTTGCAGCGCGGACTTAGCGGCAGTCGGCGTACAGCCAGCGATGCTCGCCACCTCGTCAACTGAGTGGCCGAGCACATCCTTGAGAATCACGGCGCAGCGCTGAAGCTCGGGCACGCGCAGGAACGTCGCGAAGCTGACCGCGATGATGTCGCCGTCAGGCATCCGCGCAGCCTCGAGTTCGTCGGTGAGCGGCACGACGGTGCTGCGCGACCGGCGGCGCAGCAGATCGAGGCTGGTGTTGTGCGCGATGCGGAATACCCAGCCCTCGAGATTGTCGATGCCAGCACCCTCGCCCCGCCCGCGCAGTGCCTTGAGCATGGTATCTTGCACCACGTCCTCGCCGTCGATCGCCGACCCCGTCATCCGCGCGCAGTAGCGATGCAGCCGCGGACGAAGTGCGGTCAGCCGTTCCTCGAAGGCGTCTACGGGGGTCATGTGTGCGTTGGTTGAGCTGCGACGTCGTCGAGGATCTTCGCCAACGCATCTGGCTGCGAGAGAAAGGGCGAGTGGCTAGTCTCCATTGTGTGCGTGATGGTGGCACCGCCGATCGTCGCGTCAACCGCCGCAATCATGTGATCCTGGCCGCTCAAAGGCACCGCGCGGTCTTGCGTGGTGCGGACATAGTGTCGCGGCACCGATCCGAAGCGCGCCTGCGTGATGTCGGACGGAGTCATCGCGCCATCGTTGGGCTCATCGCTGTGCAGGCCCGAAGCGATCCGTTCGAAATCAGCGTCGCTCACATCAGCGTAGAACGATGCCTTGAGCAATGCGCGGTAGGCGTCGTCGGCGGGGCCGGGACTGATCCTGGTCGCGCCGATCGTGGCGGGATCGCCTACGAACAGACCGACCGACAACGCCGATGACATGGATCCGTGTGGCAGCATCTCGAGTAGAGACAGCCCTTTCGGAACCATGAACCCGGCGATGTAGACAATCGCGGCAAGCTGCTCGGGAATACGTTCGGCAACCGCCGAGATTACCATTCCGCCCGCCGAATGTCCGACCAGGAAGACCCTGCCGCCACTGCGCGCCGCGGCATCTGTGACCACGCCGATGACGGCCTCGATTCGCTCCTCCAGCGTCACGTCCATACTAGGCGACGGTTCGATGGCGAAGGCGGCCAAGTCGAACGGTCGTTCAGCGAGCGATTTGGGTGCGATCGCGTTGGCGCCCGCACCAGGCAGATCGAGTGTCAGGACGATGTGGCCACGCGATTTGAGTAACGGGCTGAGTTTGTCCCACGCCGACCGGTTGTGCCAACCACCGTGGACGAGGACGAAAGCTGCTTTAGGTGTCGACATCGTCGATCCTTGCTGGTTGGGAATCTGCTTAGACCTCGTTTGTGTCGAAGATGAAAATCTGGACGCCGCTGCTGTCGGGGGCGAAGATTTGGCGATCCGCCGCACAGGCCTGCCCCTCGGGGCTGGCGAACGCATGCTGCATCGCCGCGAGATCGTCGAAGTAGACCGCGCCGATCAGGTAGATGTCTGACGGCCCGACCTGAGTCGAGATAGGGCCCGCGCTGACCTCATATTTTCGGAAACCTGGCATTTTCTTCGCCAGGGGAATGTGCGTGCCGAAATAATGTTTGTCGAACGCCTCGATATCAGCGGGCGTTTTGTAGATGGCGACGAGCCGAGCCATTGCGGTCCTCCTTCATGTTATGGACGCGCCAAGGACGAAGCGGCGGCCGGAAACGGATCGCGGGGTTGAAAAAATTTGTGGGTGTCTGGCGGACAGGCTGTCGGCACGACAGCCGCTCGTCAGCTAGGCGCCCAATTCAGGCCGTTCACGCACATTGTTGTCAATCCCTTAAGCCGACGTTCTTTCTTTGTTGGCAGCTCGCCACTCGCGCCGCCTTATCCAAATCATTTGCTTTCTTAACGCGCACCTAGCGCCGCGACAGTGGTCTGACCAATATCGACAAGCCGGTCTACTCCCGTTACGCTGCTGGCCGAACCGTAAAATCCACGCTGGGGAGGGATCAAAAGGGTGCGGTCGATACCCCATTTGCGATGGTGGATTGTCGCGCTGATCAGTTGCGGCACGATCGCAAATTATATCGCGCGCAATTCGCTCGGCGCCCTCGCGCCCGAACTCAAGACGAACATGGCGATGACCACCGAGCAGTACAGCTACGTCGTCGGCGCGTTCCAGCTTGCCTACACCGTGATGCAGCCGATCGCGGGCTATATCGTCGATCATTTCGGGCTGCGCATGGGGTTCGCGCTTTTCGCGATCGTCTGGTCGGTGGCGAATATGATGCACGCCTTGGCCGGCGGATGGGTGAGCTTGGCGTTTTTCCGCGGGCTGCTGGGGATAAGCGAGTCGGCGGCGATTCCATCGGGGATGAAGGCGATCGCCGAATGGTTCCCGGCGCGCGAACGCTCGGTCGCTACCGGATTCTTCAACGCCGGGACATCGTTCGGCGCTGTGCTCGCGCCGGCGATCGTGTTTGGGGTGATCTGGTTCGGCGATTGGCGGCTGGCCTTTATCGTGACCGGCGCGATCGGGCTTGTGTGGGCGGCGGCATGGTATGCGTTCTACCGCTCGCCCGCCGAGCACCCATCGATCACGCCCGACGAACTGGCGATGATCAGCGCTGATCGACCCGCCGTCGCCGCGCGCAAGGCCAGCGCGCTCCAGATTGTCGGTTCCGCGCGGTTCTGGGTCATCGCGGTGCCCCGCTTCCTCGCCGAGCCGGCATGGCAGACCTTCAGCTTCTTCATCCCGCTCTACCTGGCGAAGCAGTGGGGCATGGACCTTGCGCACAGCCTGATCTTCACGGCGGCGATGTTCGTCGCCGCCGACCTGGGCGGCATTTTCGGAGGCTTTCTGTCGCCGATCCTCATGCGGCGTTTCGGGATGGGCGTGATCCGATCGCGCGTCGTCGGATTCGCGCTGGCGGCGGCGTTGATGATCGCGCCGGGCTGTGTTGGCCTTGCTCCTAATCCCTATGCCGCGGTCGTCCTGTTATGCGTCGGCGGGTTCGCGCATCAGATCATCTCGGTGCTGATCAATACACTGTCAGCCGACGTGTTCGCGCCCGCGGAGGTCGGCACTGCCAACGGTTTCGTCGGACAGGCGGGGTGGATCGGCGGGCTACTGTTCACATTGCTGGTCGGACAACTTGCCGACCGGATCGGCTATTCGCCGCTCTTCGCCGCACTTGGCGTGTTCGACCTGATCGGTGCCGCAATATTGATCGTGTTCATTCGCCGCCTGATCCTTCCCCTCAACGAAAGCCCCGCATGAGACGTGCGACCCTGTCCAACCCGCCGCTGTTCGCGTTGAGCGAGCAAACGACCGGCCGGGTGACGCTGACCGCCGATACCGGCGCGGTGGCGCATCTGTTTGTGCTCGAAGAAGATATCGTTCGGCTGCTCTTGCTGCTCGACGGCGTGGTGAAAGGCCCGCCGAGTTGGGCCATCGCGCCCGGTGCGGCCGACATCGACGAGCCCGGGCGCGACCGGATGGACGTCGCAGGTTTCACATGCCCCGCCTTTACCGTCGCGGAAGACGAGGGGGCGCTGACGATCGCGACCGAGCGGCTCCGCGTGACCATCCGGTTGCACGGATTGCACTGCACCTGGGAACAGCGCGACGGCGACAGCTGGCGGTTGATGGCGCGCGATCGGCCGACGCAATCATACGACTTCGGCTGGTGGGACGGCCGCGTTCATCATTATGCGGAACGGCGCGCGGGTGAACGCTTTTACGGCCTCGGCGACCGCTCTGGCGATAACGACCGGGCGGGGCGCAGCTTCCACCTCGTGAATCTCGACGCGATGGGATATGACGCCGAAAAAAGCGACGGTCTCTACAAGTCGATCCCGTATTTCCTGGTCGCCGATGCAGGTCGCAGATGCCACGGCGAATTCTATGATACGGTCGCCGATGCGCGGTTGGACTTCGGCCGCGAGATGGACAATTACCATTTCTGGTACCGCCATTTCTCCGCATCGGCGGGCGACCTCGATTTGTGGATGATCGCCGGCCCCTATCCGCTGGCGGTGACGAAGCGCTTCACCTGGCTAACCGGGCGGCCGGCGATGATGCCGCGCTGGACGCTGGGATATTCGGGTTCGACGATGAGCTATACCGACGCGCCCGATGCGGCAGCGCAGATGGCGGGGTTCATCGACAAACTGGCCGAGCACGACATCGGCTGCACGTCGTTCCACCTATCGTCCGGCTACACGTCGATTGGCGACAAGCGCTACGTGTTCAACTGGAATCGCGACAAGTTTCCCGACCCCGCGGCCTTCGTCAAAAGCTATGCCGACGCCGGGATCGAGCTGGTCCCGAACATTAAGCCCGCCTTACTGCGCAGCCATCCGCGCTACGCCGAGGTCGCGGCGAAGGGGCTGTTCGTCAACGACGCCGACGGTCATCCCGTCGAGGCCCAGTTCTGGGATGAGGTCGGGTCGTACATCGATTTTACCAACCCCGACGGCGCGGCCTGGTGGCGCCGCGAGGTCAAGTCGGCGTTGCTAGACTATGGCTTCGCGGCGACGTGGAACGACAATAACGAATATGAGATCTGGGACGCCCGCGCGCGTTTCGCGGGGTTCGGACTGGCGCGTGCCGCCGGCGACATGCTGCCCGTCCAACCGCAATTGATGATGCGCGCCTCGCGGCGCCAGCAACTCGAGACACGGCCGGGTCAGCGGCCCTACGTCGTCACGCGATCGGGCATGACCGGGTTGCACCGCTATGCCCAGACCTGGGGCGGCGACAACCTGACCGAATGGAAGTCGCTGCGTTACAATGCCCGCCAGTCGATCGGGATGGCGCTGTCGGGCGTGTCGAACAACGGCCACGATGTTGGCGGCTTTGCCGGGCCGCCGCCGGGACCAGAGCTGCTAACGCGCTGGGTGCAGGCGGGGATCATGATGCCGCGCTTCAGCATCCACAGCTGGAACGACGACCGCACGGCGAACGAGCCTTGGATGTACCCGGTGGCGACCGCGGCCATCGTACGGCTGATGAAGCTGCGGCAGACGCTGGTGCCGTTCTTCTATGACCTGCTGCTGCGCTATTGCGCCGATTACGTGCCGATCGTGCGGCCGACCTGGCTCGATTTTCCGGAGGATGTTGCGGCGTGGGAAGAGTGCGACGAGCATTTGCTCGGCCCGAACCTGCTGGTCGCGCCGGTAATGGAGCCGGGCGCGACGAGCCGCACATTGCGCCTGCCGGCGGGAGCCGAGTGGGTCGATGTCTGGACCGGGGCGCGGTTCGCGGGTGGCGGCGAAATCGTCGTCGATGCGCCGCTCGACGGCTACCCGCCGCTACTGGCGCGCGCCGGTTCGGCGATTATCGTCGATCTCGCCCGGGGAGGCTGGCGGCCGCAGCCCTATCGCCGCGGCGTATGGCTGTTCCCGCCGCGCGTCGGTGCGTTCGACTGGGACGCGCTGGAAGATGCGGGGGACGGCGACGGGGAGGTCGATCGCTGGCGCGTCATGGGCACGGCCGATGCCGGTCGGGTGACAATAGAAGTGCGGCGCGGTGGTCCTGGCGCGTTTGGCGACAGCGCCATCACGCTGCTTCTGCCGCCGGGCGACGAACGCGAAATGGTGGTAAACGGCACTATCGCCGAGCCGATCGAGCATGACGGGAGGCGAGGGGTCAGCGTCGAACTCTAGCCTAATCGTCGCTACGACAGGACCCAGAATAGCGGCTAAATAGCGACCCTTCGCGCTAGATCCGTTCGCTTCGCATCCACTTCGGCGCGCGCGCGCTCCAGCGTGTCGCTTTCGGTCGCCAGCAACAGCCCGTCGATTACCCGCGCCAGGTGGTCGCGCATCGCCGACCGGGCCGCCTTGGGGTCGCGCCGTCTGAGCGCCGCCAGGATTCCCTGATGCTCGTCGATCCGCGGCATCACCCCGACCGCGCGCGCGCGTTCGAGCATGTGCTGGCACAAAGGCGATTTGTCCCGGGCGTCCCAAAGTGACTGGATCACATCGACCACCGCCGAGTTTCGCGTCGCACGCGCGATCGTCATGTGAAATTCGCGGTCGGCATGCTCGCCGCTGATATTCGCCTCGTTTTCGCGCTCCATGTCGCCGATCAGCGCCTCGAGCGTCGCAAGCTCCTCGTCGGTGATAGATACGGCCGCCAGCGCCGCCGCCTCGGCCTCGAACAGCCGCCGCGCCTCGGTCAGTTCGAACGCGCCGATGTCGAGCCCAATCATCGCCGCGTCGAGCGGAGGATTGTCCACGACGAAGATTCCGGCGCCGTGGCGCGACCGCACCAGACCGATCACGTCGAGCGCGATCATCGCTTCACGGATCGTCGGGCGGCTCACCTTATATTCGTCGGCCAGCTCGCGTTCTGACGGAATGCGCTGACCGGGCGCGAAATCGCCGCGCTGAATGGCGTCAGCGACGGCCGCAGCGACCTGCTGGTACAATTTGGTGCCGTCGAGCTGCAGCTTGGCGACCGCCGGTTGGCCAATTGGCCTGATCAGTCTCGGTTTCGCCATATTAGTCAAAGCGTATCAGCGCTCACGCCGTTGAGCAACCGTATCACATCAACGGAATAGCTTCGCCACGAGATTGTCAGGCAAGGGCTTGCATGTGGTCATACCATTTGGTAGCCCGCTTGCGATTGACCAGCCGCCCTGAGACGGCCCGGCACATCA
Source organism: Sphingomonas sp. (assembly GCA_039926845.1). GTDB lineage: Bacteria > Pseudomonadota > Alphaproteobacteria > Sphingomonadales > Sphingomonadaceae > Sphingomonas. Next base: position 11,317 of record JBDSWC010000076.1, read on the forward strand.
TGGGGAGGACCCGAATGCGCAATTTCCATCTGACCGTCTGCCCGACCGCACTTGCCGCATGCCTGGCGTTTTACGCCGCGCCCGCGCTGGCCAACGAAGACCCCTCCGCTGCCCCGCCGAAGCCCGACGCGCCGCAGTCCACGCCGGCACCGGCGACCGAGGGGAGCACCGATCCCAGTTATGCTAACGACATCGTCATTACCGCGCAGAAGCGGGCGGAAAACGTTCAGCGGGTGCCTCTCGCGGTCTCGGTCCTGACGCCATCGTCGATGGCGGCCGCGGGCGTGCGCAACTTCGCCGACCTCGGCAAGATCGCGCCATCGCTCACGATTCGCCCAGCTGAGCATCCGGTCAATTCGAACGTGTCGCTGCGCGGCGTCGGCACGTTCGCGTTCGGCATCGGCGTAGAATCGAGCGTCGCGGTCCTGGTCGACGAAGTGCCGCTGGCCTTCTCGGCCCGCGCCTTCACCGACCTTCCCGACGTCGAGCGCATCGAAATCCTCCGTGGTCCGCAATCGACGCTATATGGCAAGTCGGCCTCGGCAGGCCTGATCAACATCATCACGCGTCAGCCGACCGACGACTTCCGTTTCCGTGCGAACTTGCTGGCGACAACCGATCGCGAATATGGCGGCAACTTCAGCATTTCCGGTCCGGCGGGCGCCGACCTCGGCTACGTCGTCTCGGCGAGTTACTCCAATTGGGACGGCAACGTCCGTAATCTGTTCAATGGTAAGCGAGTCAACGGCCGTGAGTCGTTCAACACGCGTGGCAAACTGCGCTGGGAACCGGCCGCCGACGTGTCGTTCACCCTTTCGGGCAACTATCTGAGCGGCAGTACGAGTGTCGGTCGTCCCTTCATCGCATTCGGACCCGGCGCTGTACTGCGCGGCGTAGCCGGGCAGACTCCGGCCGTGGTTCTTCCGGGTGTGGTCGCCAGCCCGACAAACCAGAATGTCAGCAACAACTATAACTCACGCACGACCTATTTCGGCTATGGCGGCTCGCTTCGCGGCGACATCGGGCTCGGCAGCGGCCTGACACTCGTGACATTGACTTCATACGACAAGTTCAAGCTAAGGGACTATCTCGACCACGACGACACGGCGTCGACGAGCGCCAACGGATCGAACATTCAGGTCGGCCAATTCAATTCGCGTCTGGTTACCCAGGAAATTCGCCTTCTGTCGCCGGGTGACAAGCCGTTCCGCTATACGATCGGCGCCTATTTTGCCGACGTGAAGTTCAATCGCCCGTTCTACCGCGGTCCGGCGTTCAGCCTGGCCAATTGGTTCGCCACCAGCCAGTCGACCCAGATAGCGGGTTTCGCGCAGCTTGATTGGGAGGTTGTCCCCAGCCTGACCCTGACAGCGGGCGGGCGTGTGCAGAACGAGAAGGTGAAGTACACCTTCCAGGACATCCTGAACGGCAATGCCTTCTTCAGCGGCAGCGCGAACGACACCGCCGGCACCTATCGCCTGGCTGCCCGGTATCAAGTGACACCGGATATCATGTTCTTCGCCAATTATTCGACCGGCTATAAGGGTCAGACGTACGATCTGACGACGGGCTTCAACGCCGCGCGCGCCGCCGCCGGGCCGATCAAGCCCGAACGGTCGAGCGACAAGGAAATCGGCACGCGCATGCAGTTCCTCGACCGGCGATTGAAGCTCAACCTCACGCTGTTCGACACCGACTACACGAACCTTCAGGCGCAGACGATCGAGACGATCGGCGGCACGCAGAACTTCCGCCTGACCAACGTCGGCGGGCTCAATACCAAGGGTGTCGAACTCGACACGTCGGCGCGGGTCGGCGAAGACCTGACGCTCAACGGGTCGTTCACGTACCTCGATGCGAAATACACGTCCTACCCTCGCGGCCAATGCTATCCGCTGCAGACCGCGGCCCAGGGCTGTCTTCCGGCCGCGGGCGGACTTCCTGCCTTTCAGAACCTGACCGGCGCGCGGGCGGTGCAGGCACCCGAATGGAAGTTCTCGGTGGGAGGCGACTTCTCGCCCTCGCTCGGCGGCAATTTGCGCGCGATCGCGCAAGCGAATTGGCAATACCAGTCCAGCGTATATTATGTCGCTGAAGATCCGCAGACGTTCCAGAAAGCGTTCAGCATCGTCAACGCTGGGCTGGGAGTGCGGGACGAAAACCGCAAATGGGAAGTCGTCGCGTTCGTCAACAATCTGTTCGACAAGCAATATTATCCCTCTCTAATCAACACCGCGGGTAACTTTGGTAACAATATCGCCCAGCAGGCGCTGCTGCCGCGCGATTTCCGACGGTATGGCGGGATACGGCTTGGACTAAACTTCTAGTCTGTGCGCGGGGGCAGATCCTCGCGCCCTTGTCCACGAAACTGGACCGCATGATTATGGGCAGCGCCGGAATCGGCCGGCGCAGCCCGACGGAGTGTCACGGGTGTTCATGGTTCAGACAATGCGCTGGTTCGGCCCCGACGATCCCGTATCGCTGCGCGATATTCGTCAGGCCGGCGCGAGCGAAGTCGTCACCGCATTGCACAACGTGGCGAACGGTGACGTCTGGCCGCGCGACGCGATCGCCGCCCGAAAGGTCCTGATCGAAGAGTCCGGTCTGGGCTGGACGGTGGTCGAGAGCTTGCCAGTGCACGAGGGCATCAAGACGCGCGGGCAAGATTGGGGCCGACTGATCGCCAACTACGTCGATAGCCTGCGCAATCTGGCGGCGTGCGGTATCACCGTCGTCACGTACAATTTCATGCCGCTACTCGACTGGACGCGGACCGATCTGGCCTGGGCATTGCCTGACGGAGTGCTGGCGCTGCGGTTCGAGCTCGAAATGGTCGCGGCGTACGACCTATATATTCTTGAGCGGCGAGGCGCGGCAGGGACCTATGCCCCCGCGATGGTGGAGGCGGCGGCACAGCGGTTTGCAGCAATGAGCCAAGCCGAGCGCGATATGCTGGCCGATACGATCGCTGCCGGCCTCCCCGGAAGCGAAGAAGGCTTCACCGCGTCCGAATTGCTCGACGCGATCGGCACCTATGCGGACGTCGATGCCGAGCGGCTGCGCGCCAATCACATCGCCTTCCTCGAAGCGGTCTGTCCGGTCGCGGATGAACTCGGCGTCAAGTTGGTCGTCCACCCCGACGATCCGCCTTTTCCGATCTTCGGCCTGCCGCGCGTGGTATCGACCGAAGCCGACGTCGCTCGTCTCTTCGCGTGTGTGCCCAACGCGTCGAATGGGCTGTGCTTTTGCGCCGGATCGTTTGGCGTGCGCGCAGACAACGATTTGCCCGGCATGGTCGACCGGCTTGGCGACCGAATTCATTTCCTCCATTTGCGGTCGGTCCAGCGCGAACCGAACGGCGCATTTCACGAAGCCGCGCATCTGGAGGGCGATGGCGACATCACCGCGATCGTCGGTGCGGTTCATGCGCTGCAACGGCGTATCGGCCGGTCGATCCCGATGCGCCCCGACCATGGGCACCAGATGCTCGACGATCTCAGCAAGACCACCAACCCCGGCTACTCTTTGCTCGGCCGCATGCGCGGCCTGGCCGAGATCCGCGGCCTTGAGCGAGGGATTGCCTTCGCCCGATCGTAATAAAAGGGAGAGACGGACGTGCGGATGAAAATGGTGAGACGGCTGCTTGCCGCCGCGTTCCTGTGCGCCGCTCCCGCCGTCGCCGAGGATGCGCCGCCGGCCGTGCCTCTGCCGCTGGTGACCGCGGCGAACAGCCCGCTGCTCGTGTCGGGCGACATGCGGCCTGGCGTCGAGCTGTCGGGACCCTGGCACTACTCGATCGACCCATTCCGATCGGGACTAGCCGGTTTCCACGGCGAAACGCCGGGCGAGAGTCAGTTGCGCTGGCGCGACGTCGATACGCGTAGGGAAATGGAGGACGACAACCGCAAGCTCTACGAATTCGACATGAGCCGCTCGCCGGTAACGACGTTGCCGTCGTCCTGGCTGACCGAAGCGCCGGAGTTGCGCTATTATCAGGGGCTAATGTGGTATCAACGGGGGTTCCCGGCGCCAGCCGTGCGCAAGGGGCGCTATTTCCTGCGCTTCGGCGCAGCCAATTATTCGACCGTCGTCTATCTAAACGGCAAGCCGCTGGGGCGCCACGAGGGCGGCTTCACGCCGTTCGCGTTCGAAGTGACGAAGCTGCTGCGCGATGGCGACAACCAGATCACCGTCGGCGTCGACTCGCAAGCGACCGACACCACCGTTCCGCCCCCTGTTACCGACTGGGAGAATTATGGCGGCATCACGCGGCCGATCCGCCTGATCTCGACTGCCGTCACCTACGTCGATGACGCCTGGGTGCGGCTCAACCGCAACGGCACGCTGGCCGTCGATGCGCATCTCGATGGCGTGCAGGCGGCAAACCGCGCGGTGCGACTACGCATTGCCGAACTCGGTTTCGACCTGGACGGCAAGACTGACGCGAACGGCAACTGGCGCGCGACCGTCACGGCGCCGCGCGCGCTGATCCGCTGGTCCCCCGACAAGCCCAAGCTATACGACGTCGCGATCGAGGCGGGTGAGGACCGGTGGAAGGACCGCATCGGCTTCCGAACGATCGAGGTGCGCGGGCCCAACATCCTTCTCAATGGCCAGCCGCTGTTTCTACGAGGCATGTCGCTGCACGAAGAGGAAATCGGCAACAATCCCACGCGCGCGATCACACCTGCGGCGGCGCGCGAACTGCTCGGCGAGATCAAGGACGGACTGCACGGCAATTACGTTCGGCTCGCGCATTATCCGCATAGCGAAGTAATGACGCGGATGGCCGACGAAATGGGGCTGATCGTGTGGAGCGAAGTGCCGGTCTATTGGCGCGTGGCCTGGTCCAATCCCGATACATTGGCAACGGCGCGCAACATGGTGGCGGAGAACATCCTGCGCGACCGCAACCGCGCGTCGATTGCGATCTGGAGCGTAGCCAACGAGACCCCGGTGACCGACGCCCGCAACACCTTCCTACGGACGCTGGTTAAGGACGTCCGCGCACTCGACGATACGCGATTGGTCAGCGCCGCCTTGTTGACCGAACGTTCGCAGGGGCCCGATGGCAAGCCCGTCATCGCCTTGGCGGATCCGCTGGCCGACACGCTCGATCTGATCGCCGTCAACACGTATTTTGGCTGGTACACGCCCGATCGCCTGGCCGACCTGGGGGGGTTCACGTTCCGGGTGCCGGCGGACAAGCCGCTGATCTTTTCGGAATTCGGCGCGGACGCCAAGGCGGGCTTTCACGATCTGAAGAGAGGGCCGCAAAAATTCTCCGAGGAGTATCAGGCCGAATTCTACCGCCAGACGCTGAAGATGGTCGATCGCATCCCGACACTGCGCGGGATGTCGCCATGGATCCTCAAGGACTTTCGCTCACCACGGCGGCAGGAACCCGAGTACCAGCAGGGCTGGAACCGCAAGGGGCTCATCTCTGAAACGGGGCGCCGCAAGGCTGCGTTCGAGGTGCTGGCACGTTATTACGGCACCAAGTAATCACGGCTTTTGGCCGCTGAGCGACGACTCGCGGGCGCCTGGTCCTTCCCGTGGAAGTGTACTGTTCGCGTGGCGTGTTGTCGGCGGCGCGATTAATGGGTCGATCGACCTGATAAGCGCGTCGCAAGATCAATCATGGTGCGCAATTATTTTAAGGGCGCTGGAGCCAGTCAGGTGACGTAATGATCGATCTACACCTCCAGTGCGCTCAGCGCCGGCGGCTTTCTAGGAATCTCGCCCAAGTGCTGCCAGGCCGCTTGCGGCCCAGAATAAGCCATTGGAGATTGTCCAGCCAACAAGCCCGGCCACCGGCGGCGCGCCAGCATCTCCAAACACTGTGATTGACGGCGGGTCTAAGCTAACGCTGTGGAAATCGCACGGATTGTCGGCCGCGAGCAGATCACGGTGTTTTGGAGACAGGGAGGAATGGTGCCCGGGGACGGGGTCGAACCGCCGACACTGCGATTTTCAGTCGCATGCTCTACCAACTGAGCTACCCGGGCATCGCAGACATCGCCGCGAAAGAGCGGGCCTCTTAGTCGCGGGTTTCTGGCGTGTCCAGAGCTTCCGGGCCGGCCGGCTCGCCGGGGATCGCATAGCCATCGCCGAGCCATTGGAGCAGGTCGCGGTCGTGACAGCGGCGGCTGCAGAACGGCTTGTGCGCCGGGTCGGTGGGTTGGCCGCACAACGGGCAAACGCGCTTGCTCATCGGATCGAGATGGGGACACCGGCCGCCCGCGACAATGCGGCGATCAGGTCCGGCCGTGCGGCGAGCCAGGCGGCGACGCGGGGCGGGGCGTCGTGAACCGCCGGCACCGGGGGCGGGATGCGTTCGATCCGGCGTAGCAACGTCAGCGCTTCCGCGGCGACGGGGTCGGCGCGGAGCAATTCGGGGAGCGACGCACGGGAGCGGGGGCGGACGATCTGGAGGAAACCGAAGCCGTTGAGCGCGGTACGCTCGAACGGTTGCGGTAGCGCGGCGTCGATCGCCTCGGCCACCGCCAGACGCTCGACCTTGCCCGTGACGGTCGGGAAGTCGATGCCGATCGACCCGCCGATGTCATGCCGCATGATCGCCTCGGCTGTTGCGGTCGCCGCCGCCACCGCGAGCGCCGGGACAGCGCCGGGACCGTCGACGTCGAGCAAGGTCATCGCGGGGGTTGGCGACAGCCTCAGCGCACCGCCGGCGAACGCAATCTCGCCGGTCAGCGCCTCGTCGAGCACTTCCGACCAGCCCGCCGCTTCGAGCGCGTCGGGCTCGTGCGCCCTGAGCACCCGAACCGGCATGCCGCTCGCCCTGCATCTGGCCAGCAAGTCGGCGCCCTCGGTCGGTGCCGCGTCGGTCGCCACGGCCTTGGCGAGCTTGACCCGCCCCGTCTCGGGCAGCGCCTCGCGCACGATTTCGACCCGTAGCCGTGCACCCTCGGTCACACCCGGCGGCACGTGCCTAATCACCGCCGCACCCTGCTCACCCTCGACCCGCGACAAGCCCGCGGCGACGCGTTCGACCAGCCGCGCGTCGAACACCGCGCCGACCCGCAACCCGCCGGGCCGCTCGATCCGCGCTGCGACGATCCGGCCGCCCTCGACCAGCGCCGCACGCGCCTCGCCGATGCCGGCTTCGTAGAGCCACTCAGCCAAGCGGCAGGCCTGCGCTGCGCAACAACGCCAGCGTCTCGAACACCGGCAGCCCGACGACGTTCGAATGGCTCCCCGCGAGATACCGCACGAAGGCTTCGGCCCGGCCCTGGATGGCATAGCCGCCAGCCTTGCCCATGCCTTCGCCGCTGGCGACATACCAGTCGATCTCGGCGGGAGTGAGCGGCTTGAACCCGACGATGGTATCGACGACGCGCGTCCGCGCCTTGCCGTCGAGCCCGACCACGCACACGCCCGAATAGACATGATGCCGCCGTCCGGACAGCAATCCGAGCATCCGCCGCAGGTCGGCGTCGTCGAGCGGCTTTTCGAGGATGCGACGGCCGACCGCGACGGTGGTGTCGCCGGCCAGCACGATCTCGTCGGCGGCACGCGGCACGGCCAGCGCCTTGGCCTCGGCGAGGCGGGCGACATAGGCGCGGGGCTGCTCGGCCTTGAGCGGGGTCTCGTCGATGTCCGGCGCGGCGAGGCGGGCCGGCTCGACCCCGATCCGTGCGAGCAACTCGCGGCGGCGGGGGCTGGTGGAGGCTAGGACGAGTTTCACGGCCAACTCTAATCCGTTCGTCCCCGGACCTGATCCGGGGTTGTCGAAGCACGTGCCAAGAACACGCCCTTCGACAAGCTCAGGGCGAACGGCAGAACTAACTCTATCGCGGCCCCGGCCCGTCGCGGCCCGGCATGAAGCGATAGGTGATGCGGCCCTTGGTCAAGTCATACGGCGTGAGCTCGACGAGCACCTCGTCGCCGACCAGCACGCGGATGCGATTCTTGCGCATCTTGCCGGCGGTGTGACCGAGGATTTCATGGTCGTTTTCGAGCTTCACGCGGAACATGGCGTTGGGCAAAAGCTCCACCACCTGGCCGCGCATTTCGAGAAGTTCTTCTTTTGCCAAACAAGCCTCTTGGTAATTCGGGGTAAATCGGGATGCGCGCCCTTACCGGAAAGCCGCGCGCCGCACAACGCTCAGGCGGGGGCAGCAGAGCCGGGCCCGTCCGACGACGTGGAATTCACTTCCACGCCGGTCTCCTGAAGCGCGAAAGGTCACACCAGGGTCACACTATCACGCGGGTGATCGGGCAAGGGAAAGCGGCCGTCGGCGACGTTAAGTTTACACTAGGTTTACACTATCGCGCAGGTGACTGGATGAGCGGGTAGGCCGAAATCGGCGCGGACAAAATCAAAGAGCTGGGCCCTTGGGGAGGGCCGGCACGGAGGATAGCATGGGGCGGGGGCTGTAGGAAAATGTAGACTTGGCCATTCATGCTGTAGACCAAGAATAGCCGAAAATGGTGGATTTGCGACGGTCGGCTTTTCCCGGTTGGGGCCAAAAACTGCCGAATAGTTGTGCTCCTTATCAGCCTTTTTCGGTTTTGTTGGCGGGCATGCTCAATAGCGGCAGGCCCGAGTGCAGCAACATGAGCCACCAAAGGCTCCCGGTCGCGGCATATCCAATTGTGAAGGCGAGCGCGGCTGCGATGCTTCCAGAAACCTGCCTTGGGCTTTTGAACCCATGCGCTACGCCATAGGCGAGCGCCGCGACGGCTACGGCGCCCCAGAGGCCAACATGCGGCTGTAAGTAGTACAGGAGGTACCCTCGATAGAGTATTTCCCACCCGAAGCCGGCTGCGAGAATGAACAACAAAAACAGTCGCCTCTCCTTTAGTGTTTCGGGCATCAATTCCTTTCGGGCAGCCTCCACGTTCGCACGCGTCGCAGCCGATTTACGGCGGAGGACCAACCGCAAGACTGAGAGAAGCATGGTGACAAGACCCAGCCCGACCTGCGCAGGCGTTGTCGTGGGCGGGCCAAGGCCGAGTGCCTTCACGGTTCGGCCTGCCAGTAGCCAATCGGCGGCAAGGATAGACAGTAGTCCGGCCATCATCCCTATAGTGGTTAGGTAACGGATCGCTTTCGGTTCGGATGCCACGGCGTTCGGTCTGCTGCGCCACAGCGCGCGAGCGGGAATGATAGCTAGCAGCAGAAAAGCAAGAAGATGGTCTAGCACGGACACACTTACGATGAGGCCGTTCAACCGACTCCGCGTCGGCTAAGGCAGTGGATGAAATTTAGCCAGAGCGGTGCGAGATACCGCGAGGGATAGGCTGCGGTTCAGCTCGCCAATGCAAGCTCCGCCCCGTCCTCATCGTCATTGGCAGGGGAAGCACGATTTCGTAGCCGGATGCGCCGTGCTCGATTAGCTTTGCTCTCCCGGTCCTTCACAAAGTGAAAGGTCACAATAGCGCTGTGGATTTTTACCCGACGCAGCACAGCCAACGCAGCCGCGAAGCTGGCTGCGGCTTCAAGGAGGGCGCTGATTTTGAAACCGGTGAGCCATATTGCCAGGTCCGGAGCAAACAGGCCCACCATTCGAACGGGGTCAGCATCCCCAGCACTAAAGTGAAGCACGACCAAAAGTAGGATAACAATCGCTACCACAATATCGATACGCCGAAGGCGGCTCGCAACGGTATTGGGTTTGTCCACCATCAGACGGTATAGGAAACGACCGATCGGAGTGCATCCGGCAGTCATTAGGACAGTCCAGCACATCAGGAAAACGATCGCCGCTGTCATTCGTCCACCTTCAGTCTCATAGGCCAAAGTATAGCCGTATGCGTCGGTTTAGCTAGCGCCGGTACGGCGACCTGGAATGGCGGTTTCCGGACAACATATCGAGCAACGACAGCGGCCAACTTAAGTCGTTGCCGGCGAACAGCTTGGTTCGCTCAGCTTGCCCATCTAGGAAAGGCGTCGGGAAAAACCGTCGCCGCGGCCACCAAACGGCGTTACGCTTCGCGCCGGACCGAAGGACAACGATGCGCTGGGGACATACCGGACTGTTGATCGCGAGCGCTTTGACGCTGGCGATCGCGGCGTGCCACAGCGGAGGACGGGGCCAGTCGGCCACCCCTGAGCGTGTGGCGGCGTTGACCACGATCGACTTCGCCGACGTCGCCAATTATTCCGCGCCAAAGCTTCCCGCCTATTTCGATCGGACGGTGACGGCGCTGGACAACGGCCCGCCGCGCCGCGCCGTCAGCGATCGCGTGGCGACGCTCGGGCGGGTGCTGTTCTACGATCTGCGGCTGAGCACCAACAACAAGGCGTCGTGCGCCGCCTGTCATCAGCAAGCGTTCGGCTTCACCGACTGGATGCGGTTCAGCAACGGGATCAGCACCGCCGGGACCACCGATTTCCACGCGATGCGGCTCGGCAATATCCGGTACTGGCAACCCGGCACCACCTTTTGGGATCGGCGCGCGGCCAGCGTGGAGGACCAGGTGTTGCACCCGATCCGCGGGCTGGTCGAAATGGGCTGGGGCAGTCCGACCAACAATTTCGATGCGCTGATCCGGAAGATGGGCGCATCGGGTTACTATCCGGATCTGTTCGCCTGGGCGTTCGGCAGCCCGACGATCATCGAAAAGCGGATCCAGCAGGCGCTCGCCCAGTTCGTGCGCGCGATGATCTCGAGCTCGAGCAAGTGGGACACGGGCTATGCGAAGGTCTTTTCGCCCACCGCGCCGAACCGTGCGCTGGACGTCGACCTGCCGAACTTCACGCCGGCGGAAAATCGCGGGCGGCACCTGTTCATGACGGGTGCCGGACAGGGCGGGGTCGGCTGTGCCGCATGCCACGTTCCGCCGACTTTCGCGCTGGCGGCGAATGCGCGAAGCGACGGCCTGGACGCGGGCGAAACGCGGCTGTTCAAGGCGCCGTCGCTGCGTAACGTCGGACTGACCGGGCCCTATATGCACGACGGCCGGTTCGCGACGCTGGCGGAGGTCATCGACTTTTACGACCATGGCGTTCAGGCGGGGCCGGCGCTCGACGACCGCTTGCGGCGGAATGGCGAGCCGCAGCGATTGAACCTGAGCGCGGCAGACCGCGCAGCAATCGTTGCGTTTTTGATGACGCTGTCCGACCGCACGCTTACCACGGACGCTCGGTTCAGCGACCCGTTCCGTCGGTGATGAGTCGGCTTACTCTGCTTCGGCGTCGTCGCCCGTCGCATTCTCGAACCACGCCTCGACCTCGCCGCTCAGCTTGAGCGTCAGCGGGTTGCCGTGGCGATCAACCTTCTTGCCCAGCGCGACGCGGATCCAGCCTTCGGAGAGGCAATATTCCTCGACGTCGCGGCGCTCGGCGCCTTTGAAGCGGATGCCGATGCCGCGTTCGAGCTTCGACTGGTCGAAATAGGGGCTCGACGGGTTGGTCGACAGGCGGTCGGGCGGGGTGTCGCTGGGCTTGGTCATGGTGGCGGCCTGTGCCGCGCCTCGGAAAGAAATGCAACGGCGCGGGAGTCGCCTCCCGCGCCGCCGGAACTCAGTCAGCTATCGAATTAATAGCAGACTCGCACCCGATACGTGCCGCCATAATAGGGATCGTAGCGGCGCTCGATGCGACAGCGCTGCACATAGCGCTCGCGGTAATAATAGTTGTTGTACCGCGGATAGTTGTAGTCGTTGCGGTAATAGTCGTTGCGATAGTTGTTGTTGTAATAATCGTCGCGATAGTAGCTGTCGCGATTGTTATTCGAGGCGATGGCAGCGCCGATCGCGAGGCCGGCAATCCCGCCGACGATCGCAGCGCCGGTGGCGTCGCCGCCGTGGCGATACCCGCGGCGATAATATTGCGCCTCTGCAGGAGCCGCAACGGTCAGCGCGCTGGCGGCGAGCGTGGCGCCCAGCACCGCCTTGGTCATAAACTTGTTCATCTCGAACCTCCGTCTACAAAGAGCCCGATTTCCGCATTGCGTATCAACGCGGAAACGTCCGAGCTTGTTGCAGGGTTTAGGCGAGTCGGGCTGAACGGACCCTGAGACGGGCGTTCAGTTAACGTTTAGATAGGGAAGCAGGCATGGCCTATTGGTTTTTGCGATCGGAGCCCGAGGTGTATGGCTGGGACCATCTGGTTCGCGACGGCAGGACCGAATGGGACGGCATCCGCAACTATACCGCGCGCAATTTCCTGAAGGATATGCAGGTCGGCGACCGCGCGATCCTCTATCATTCGAACACCGAGAAGGCGTGCGCCGGGGTGTTGGAAGTGACGCGGACATGGCGGCCCGACGGCGAGAAGGGCGATTGGGCGAGCGTCCAGGTCAAGCCCGTCGCGCCGCTCACGCATCATGTGACCCTGGCCGAGATGAAGGCCGAGCCGCGGCTCGCCATGATCGAAGTACTGCGCCAGTCGCGGCTGTCGGTCACGCCGGTGCGCGATGACGAGTGGGCAGTGCTGATGGAGATGGCCGAGCGGTGAGCGGGTCGCTTTACGTGCTGTGCGGCAAGATCGCGTCGGGGAAATCGACGCTGTCGACGCGGCTGGCGGGCGAGACCGGCGGAATGGTGATCGCCGAGGATGCCTGGCTGTCGACGCTGTACCCCGGAGAGATCGCTCGACCTGGCCGACTATCGCCGGTCGAGCGAGCGGCTGCGCGGGGCCATCGCGCCGTTGATCGTGGAGATGGTTCGGCGGAGCCAGGCGGTGATCCTCGATTTTCCCGCCAACACGATCGCCAGTCGGGCGTGGATGACGGGGTTGGCCGATGCCGCGGGGGTGACCGCGACGCTTTATTTCCTCGATCCGCCCGACGAGGAATGCCGGGCGCGGATGCATGCGCGCAACGCGGGCGGCGAGCATCCCTATCAGGTCGACGATGCCACCTTCGACCAATTCACCGCGCACTTCGTGACCCCGACGGAGGGCGAGGGGTTCACGATTATTCGCTACGGCTGACGACTGCCCTTGCCGGTCGGCAAGGTCCCGTCGCCCGCGGCGGAGTCGCTGTCGTAATCCTCGCCCGGATTGCCGCCGCCGGCGCCCGTACCGCTGCCGTGCACCTCGCCCGTCTTCGGATCGACGAAGGCGCGGCGGCCGGCGTCGGGCGGTAAGTCCTCGGCTGGCGGCGGCGCGTCGTCGGATGCATTGCGGGTCATGCGCTTGTCTCCTCTTCGGACCAACGAGCGAAGGGTCGCGCGGTTTCGTGCGTTGAGCGGGACGGAGTAGAAGTAACGGCGTGTTGATGGCTCAGGCGGCGCCCGCGCGGGAAACGCAAGCGGCGGAGGACGACGATGCGGTGATGGTGCGCATCGCCGGGCGAGATGCGCTGGCCTTTTCGCGCGTGGTCGAGGCACAGGTCGCGATGCTGCACCGTGTGGCGTTCCGGATGCTGGGCGACGGCGCCGAGGCGGAAGATGTTGCGCAAGAGGCGTTGCTGCGGCTGTGGGCGACGGCGGATCGCTGGCGGACGGGACAGTCGGGGATCGCGGCGTGGCTGACGCGAGTCGCGGTCAATCTGTGCCTCGACCGGCTGCGGCGGCGGCGCTTTTCGAGCGATGCCGAAGTGCCCGACCGGCCCGACGACACGCCGGGCGCGGACGAGGCGATGGCGGCGGCGCAGTTGCGGGCGGCCGCGCTGGCCGCGCTGGGCGACCTGACCGAGCGGCACCGCGCCGCGATCGTACTGACCTATTACGAGGAGCTGCCCAATGCCGCGGCGGCCGAGGTGCTGGAGATGAAGCTGAAGGCGTTCGAATCTTTGCTGTTGCGGGCGCGGGGCGCGATGCGTGCGGCGTTGGCCGAGCATGGGCTGACGACGCTGGTGGGGGGCACGGCATGACCGAGTTCACCGCCGCGGAGCGCGTCGCGCTTGACCGTGCCACCGTGCCGGCGATGCGCGCCGGGCTGGCGCACGATATCGTCGCGGCAGCGAGCGTGGGCACGCTGCGGCGGCGGTCGCGGGGAGGTTGGCGGCGGCATGGGCGTGTATTGCTGACGGCAGGGGCGTTGGTCATCGCGAGCGCGACCGCCGCGGCGACCGGGCTGCTTGATCGGCTCCCGATCCAGATCCCCGGCATTACGCGTGTTGTGGAGGCGCCGCCGCCCAAGCCCAGACTCGTCGTCCGTGCTGAAAAACCGCGCGCCGCGCCCGCCAAGCCAGTCGCGCTCGCGGCGGTGCCGCTGGCCGATCCGACCCCGCTGCCGCCGAACCGCCAGGAGCAATGGCGCGAGCGCCGTGCCGCGCGGATCGCCGCCGGGCTGCCGGTGCGCCCCACCTTGGTCCAGCGCGCGATCGCCGCGAAGCTGCGCAGCCTGCCGCCGGCCGAGCGGCAGGCGGCCATCGTCGAGTGGCGACGGATCAAGGCGCTGCCGCCCGGCGAGCGCAAGATCGCGGTCGCCAGGGTCCGCGCCGACTTCCTCGCCCGGCATCCGAAGATGGCGAAACGTTTCGAGCAGCGGCTGGAGGCGCGCAACGCCGCCGCCGCCGATGGCAACAGGCCACCGGGCGTCGGGCCGCTCGTCGCGACACGCCAGCCGCAGGCTGGCGCACTCACCCCCGATCAGCGCCTCGAACGCCGCCAGCGGTGGCAAGCCATGAATGGCGCGCTCACTCGCGACGAGCGCGCAGCGCGGCGTGCATCGCGAATGCAGCGCCGCGCGGAGCGGTTGCAGAATGGCGAAGGGACTCCGCCGCCGGTGCGTTGAATCGCCAGACGGCGCCGTGATCCCCGTAATTGCGACGGCGCCGTCGCCAGCCTTTCCGGGCTTGATCTCGGCGCCCGGTTGACCGAGGCGGGGGTCCGGACGTTCGCTTTTCGGGCGACCCGGCGGCTGGAGACGACGATGCGCTTATTGATCGGACTATTGGCGCTCCTGCTGCTCGGCGCGGGCCCGGCCGAGCCGCCGATAGTTCGGGTCAAGCTGACCACCGCGGCGGGCGTGATCGTGCTGG
>JBDSWC010000077.1:0-33013 GCA_039926845.1 Sphingomonas sp.
CTGCTCGTCGGCATCGTTCGGCTGTGGCAAATGGGTCCGTCGGCGATCATGCCGCCGACATGCCGCTTTCAGCCGTCATGTTCCGCCTATGCAATCACCGCGCTTCGCCGCTATGGCCCGCTCAAGGGCGGGTGGCTGGCGATCAAGCGGATTGCACGGTGCCATCCCTGGGGCGGGTTCGGGCCCGACCCTGTCCCCTGATATTTCCGGCCGAAGGTCTTCCCCACGTGAACGACAATAATCGCAATTTCATCACTTTCGCGGTCATCGCGGCGCTGATCCTGTTCGGTTGGCCGTTGATCGCCAACCGGTTGTTCCCGCCCGCCAACCCGCCGGTGACGAAGATCGAGGGCGGCAAGACCAAGGTGGTGCCGAACGCCAACGCGCCATCCCCCACGACGCCTGCCAAGACGCGCGACCTGAAGGCGATCCTGGGCGAAAGCGCCGGCCAACGCGTCGCGATCGACACCCCGACGCTGAAGGGGTCGATCAACCTGAAGGGCGCGCGGATCGATGATCTGGTGCTGACCCAGTACAAGGAAACCATCGCCAAGGATTCGCCGCCGATCCGCTTGCTGTCGCCGGCCGGTACCGCCGACGCCTATTTCGCGCAGTTCGGTTGGCAGGATAATGGCCTGAAGCCGCCGAGCGCCGACACGGTGTGGACAGCGAGCGGCAATTTGCTCGCGCCGGGCAAGCCGGTCACACTGACCGCGGCGAACGGCCAGGGCCAGCTTTTCGCGATCGAACTGGCCGTCGATGACCAATATATGTTCACGATCCGCCAGACGGTGGCGAACAAGGGTGCTGCACCTGTCGACGTCGCCCCCGCGGGCATCGTCAGCCGTGCAGAGCCGTCGAAGGACGTCGACAGCTGGACGATCCAGATCGGCCCGATGTCGGTCCATGGTGGCATCGCCGATTACGACTTGAACTATAACAAGGTCGCGGCGTCACAACCGTTCACCACGACCGGCGGCTGGCTGGGCTTCACCGACAAATACTGGCTGACCGCGCTGATCCCCGACCAAGCGACGACCTTCGCCGGCCAATTCACCGCGCCCGCCGGCAACGGTTATGCCGCCGACTATGCCCGCGCCAAGACCTCGCTCGCACCGGGCCAGGCACTAAGCCAGACCAGCCGCTTCTTCGCCGGGGCGAAGGAAGTCAGCGTGCTCGACCGCTATCAAGACCAGGGCGGCATCGTGAAGTTCGATCGCGGGCTCGACTGGGGTTGGTTCGGCGTGATCGAAAAGCCGATCTTCTATTATCTCCACTGGCTGTTCAGGCAGGTGGGCAATTTCGGCGTCGCGATCATGTTGCTGACGGTGACGATCCGCGGGCTGATCTTTCCGATCGCGCAGCGCCAGTTCGCCTCAATGGCGTCGATGCGGGCGATCCAGCCGAAGATGAAGGCGCTGCAGGAACGCCACAAGGACGACAAGGCGCGCCAGCAGCAAGAAGTCATGAAGCTGTACAAGGCGGAGAAGGTCAATCCGCTGGCGGGCTGCCTGCCGACCTTGATCCAGATCCCGATCATGTATTCGCTCTACAAGGTGCTGATGCTGACGATCGAAATGCGGCATCGGCCGTTCGTCGCCTGGATCAAGGATCTGTCGGCGCCCGATCCGCTGACCCCGATCAACCTGTTCGGCCTGCTCGATTTCGCGCCGCCGCACTTCATCGCGATCGGCGTCGTGCCGATCCTGCTTGGCATTTCGATGTGGCTCCAGTTCCGCATGAACCCGGCGCCGATGGACGAAGCGCAGAAGCAGGTCTTCGCGCTGATGCCGTGGGTGCTGATGTTCGTGATGGCGCCGTTCGCGGTGGGCCTGCAGGTCTATTGGATCACCAGCAACTTGCTGACCGTCCTCCAGCAGAAGGTGCTGTACGCGCGGCACCCGGCGCTCAAGGAAGCGGTGGTCAAGTAGGTGAGCGATTTCTCCGAGGACGCGATCGAGGCGGCGCGTAAAACCTTTGCCGGGCCGATCGCGTTCCTCAAATCCGCCCCCAAGCTCGAGCATTTGCCCGGCGCGGACGTCCCCGAGGTCGCGTTCGCCGGCCGGTCGAACGTCGGCAAGTCGTCGCTGCTCAACGCGCTGACCAATCGCAACAGCCTGGCGCGCACCTCGAACACGCCGGGACGGACGCAGGAGCTCAACTTCTTCGACGTCGGCGAGCCGCTCGCCTTCCGGCTGGTCGATATGCCGGGCTATGGCTTTGCCAAGGCGCCCAAGGATGTCGTCAAGAAATGGCGCTTTCTGATCAACGACTTCCTGCGCGGGCGCGACGTGCTCAAGCGGACGCTCGTGTTGGTCGATGCGCGGCATGGCCTGAAGGAAGTCGATCGCGAGATCATGGAGATGCTCGACAAGGCCGCGGTCAGCTATCGCCTGGTGCTGACGAAGG
Organism: Sphingomonas sp.; assembly: GCA_039926845.1. Lineage (GTDB taxonomy): Bacteria > Pseudomonadota > Alphaproteobacteria > Sphingomonadales > Sphingomonadaceae > Sphingomonas. Next base: position 2,410 of record JBDSWC010000077.1, read on the forward strand.
CCGACAAGATCAAGCCCACCGAACTTGCCGAGGTCGCCGCCGCGACGGCGGAGGAAGCGCGCAAACGCCCCGCCGCGCACCCCGACATCATCGCAACGTCGAGCGAAACCGGACTCGGCATCCCCGAGCTGCGCGCCGCCGTCCTCGAGGCGATCGGCGGAGCGCGTTTACCTTTCGGCAACCAAAGTCGTTTAACTTTACGCTAGGGGCACACGTATGTGCGGGGTTAACGAAATGAAATTCTTCATCCTGTTCGGACTGGTCGCCGCGGTGATCGGCGATCTAATGTTCAACAACGGCGAATATACGCGCGGATTCGGGCACGGCCTGACCGCGTTCGGCGACGCGATCCGCGGCAGCAGCAAGTCGCTCTGGGGCGCGTAACGCGGATTGCCGCAACATCGTTCGCTCGCTAGATAGGTTGCAACAAGCAATCGATCGGGAGAGAGACGATGACGTTACCGGCCAAGGCGCGCGAGCTGCGTTCGCTGATTACTGACGGCAAGCTCGAACTCTCGCTTCAGGACGTGGATGTGACCGCGCCGGGCCCCGGCGAAGTCGTGGTGCGGATCGAAGCCGCGCCGATCAACCCTTCTGACCAGCCGCTCCTGCTCGGTCCCGCCGATCTGTCGACGCTGGCGAGCGACGGCGGCGTCACCACCGCCGCGATTCCCGATGCGATGGCCGGCATGGTCGCCGCACGGCTCGGCAAGTCGCTCCCCGCAGGCAATGAGGGCGCGGGCGTCGTGGTCGCGGCCGGTGATGGCGCGGAACACTTGGTCGGCAAGACCGTCGCGGTGCTCGGCGGCGGGATGTACACGCAATATCGCAAGGTGCCCGTCGCCGCGGTGCTGGAATACGCTGACGGCGTGACGCCGGCGCAGGGCGCGTCCGCGTTCGTCAATCCGTTGACCGCGCTCGGCATGGTCGAGACGATGAAGATGGAGGGGCATACTGCGCTGATCCACACCGCCGCCGCCTCGAACCTTGGCCAGATGCTCAACAAGGTCTGCATCGCCGACGGCGTGACGCTGGTGAACATCGTCCGCAACGACGAGCAGGCCAAAATCCTGACCGACATCGGCGCCAAATACGTGGTCGATTCGTCCAAGCCTGATTTCCGCAATGCCCTGACCGAAGCGCTGTTCGAGACCGGCGCGACGATCGCGTTCGACGCGATCGGCGGCGGGCCGCTGGCGGGACATATCCTGGGCGCGATGGAGGCGGCGCTGGTCCGCAAGACGCCGCCGGTCGGCGGCTATGGCTCGCCGGTGCACAAGCAGGTCTATATCTACGGCCGGCTCGACCTGTCGCCGACGACGCTCGCGCCCAATATGGGGTTCGCCTGGAGCGTCGGTGGGTTCCTGCTCACGCCGTTCCTGATGAAAGCGGGCGCGGAAACGGTCGCCCGGTTGCGCCAGCGCGTCGCCGACGAAATCCTGACGACGTTCGCCAGTGGCTACACCTCCGAAATCTCGCTGACCGAAGCGATCCAACCCGAGACGATTCGCGGCTGGCAGCGCAAGGCGACGGGGGAAAAATACCTGATCAATCCCTCGCTCTGACACATCGGCGCGCTGTCGGATTTGACCAATGCAAGCGGTTGATTTTATGCCATGATGCAGACTGCATCGTGGGGGAACCGTCATGGACCAGGACCCGAACAAGCAAGTCGACGAACGTGATGGCGCGGATCGCCGGCAAGAAGACGACCCCGAGTATCCAGGACCGGAGCGGCGGGTAAAGGATCGCCGCAAGGAACCGCGCAAGCCGGCCTGAGGATCAGTCGCCGGCGATGAAGACGGTCATGATCCACTTGCCGCCGCGCTTTTCGAACACCGCGCGATACGCGAGCGCGGTACGCAGGAAATCGACGCGGACATAGCCCTCCTTGGCATCGTCGGTCTTCACATGCGTCCACGACGTATCGTTCTCGTCGATGATCGTCAGGATATCCCAGTCGAGCAATGCGACGACCGCGCTGTTGGTCGATGGCCCGGCGCGCAAATTGACGCGCGGCCGGTTGGGCATCGTCGTGGCGAATACATCGCGCGACTCGGGCAGCCTGCCGTACATGTAGGGAATGCTCGCCTTGCCGGGATCGAGCGCGCAACCGAGCGCCAGCGCCGCCTCGAACTCGGGCCAGATCGTCGCTTTGCCCGGCTTGTCGAGCGACCATTCGATGACGAAACCCGCCCGTCCCGGTTTGTCGGCGTCGAGCGACCATGCCACGTCCGCTGCGGTGATCGCGAGCAGCGCCTTGGCGTCCTTGCGCTTGACGATGCCCTGCAGCCCGGTGCGGAACGCCGCGAACGACGCGTCTGCGGCGCATTCGTCGCGCGGCGGCAGCGTCTCGGCAAGCGAAGGAACCGGCGCGAGCAAGGCGGCCAGGGCAGCGGCTACGATCATCCTCATGCCTGCAAAGCCATCACGCTGGCGTTACGAAGTCAATCGCCTTGCCGCGCCCCGCCCCGCTGACTATCCCGCGGCCATGCTCAAGCTCATCATCGGCAACAAAACCTATTCGTCCTGGTCGCTGCGCGGCTGGCTCGCGTGCAAGCAATCGGGGCTGCCGTTCGAAGAAGTTGTGGTGCCGCTATACGACGACGATTGGGACAAGCGCCGCCAAGGCGACGAGTTCGCACCGTCGTCGGGCAAGGTGCCGATCCTGTGGGACGGCGACATCGTCGTCTGGGACAGTTTGGCGATCATCGACTTCCTCAACGAACGCACCGGCAACACCAAATTCTGGCCGACCGACGAGGCGGCACGCGCGATGGCGCGGTCGATGGCGGCGGAGATGCATTCGGGCTTCCAGAACCTGCGCGCCAAGTGCCGCATGAACATCCGCCAGGTCTATCCCGCCAAGAAGCCCGACGACGACGTGCTCGAGGAGCTCACCCGGCTGATGGAAATCTGGGCGCAGGCGCGCGCGCGGTTCGGCGGCGACAAGGATTTCCTGTTCGGCGAATTCGGCGCGGCCGACATGATGTTCGCGCCGGTGTGCACGCGGATCGTGACGTATCAGCTCCCCGTCGCGCGCTTCGCGGTGCCGTATGTCGAAGCGGTCCTCAACCATCCCTTCATGCAGGATTGGATTGCCGCTGCACAGGAAGAGGAATGGGTGATCGAGAAGTTCGAGCAGCCCGAAGCGAACTAGAACTTGCTGCCATCCTTGCGACGCTGTTCGCCGACGCTCGCGTAGAGGTGCATATCGATATCGGGATAGTGGCAGTCGCTGACGCCCGTCCCGCCGATCGCGACGAATACGCACTCCGCGTCCGATCGGTTTTGCAGGACGTGGCCGTTGCCATCGTTCTTGGGGAAGGCGGCGATGTCGCCAGGCCGCATGACGTGCTCGCCATCGTTATCGACCAGCACCGCCTCCCCCGCCAGCATGATCACTGCCTCATCCTCGCCCTCATGCCAGTGGCGCTGCGCCGACCAAGCGCCGGGCTTGAGCGTGACGTGGCTGAACCCGAAGTCGCCGACCCCGCCGGCGGGCGCGAGTCGGCGATACCAGCGTTCCTTCACGACGGCGGCATAGTCGGGCGGATAGCCGGTCGCGTTCGACGGCGGGATTGTATCGAGGTCGAGCTTGGGCAATGCCGTCTCCACTGATGTCCAGGAGTGCACTTTGCCCCAAGTCGTCGATCTGACCAAGGCGCTGATCGCCGCCGAAAGCGTCACGCCCGCGCGCGGCGACGTGTTCGACGTGCTGGCGCAGGCGCTAGCGGTCGCGGGGTTCGAGATCGATCGCTTCGTGGTCGGCGAAGAGCCCGACGGACCGGTCGAGAACATGATCGCGCTGCGCCCGGGGACGGGACCGCACCTGGCGTTCGCCGGACATCTTGATGTGGTGCCGCCGGGCGACGGCTGGACCAGCGGAGCGTTCGAGCCAGCGGTGCGCGGCGATCTACTCCACGGTCGCGGCGCAGTCGATATGAAGGGCGCGATCGCTGCGTTCGCCGCGGCGGCTTCGCGTGTGGAAGGCCCGACGCTCAGCCTGTTGATCACCGGCGATGAAGAAGGTCCGGCGATTTACGGCACGCGCGCGATCATCGATCGGCTGGCCGAGCGCGGCATCAAGCCCGATTTCTGCCTGGTGGGTGAGCCGACCTCGACCGCGCGGCTCGGCGACACGATCAAGATCGGGCGGCGCGGATCGGTCAATATCTGGATCGACGTGCCGGGCCGGGAGGGCCACGTCGCCTACCCGCATCTCGCCGACAATCCGATCCCCAAGCTGGTCGCCGCCCTGGGTGCGATCGACGCGATAGTGCTCGATTCGGGCAATCACTGGTTCCAGCCGTCGAACATCGAGGTGACCGACGTGACCGTCGGCAACCCGGCGACCAACGTTATACCCGCCAAGGCGTCGGCGCGGCTGTCGATCCGCTTCAACGACGAGCAGAACGGCGAGGATCTGGTTGCCCTGATCGAGCGGACGGTGGCGCTTCACGCCCCCGAGGCGACCGTAATCGCGCGGATTTCGGGCGAGGCTTTCCTGACTGAGCCGGGGCCATTGTCGTCTATGGTCGGCGAGGCGGTCGAGCAAGTTGCCGGGGGCAAGCCGACGCTTTCCACTACGGGCGGCACCAGCGACGCCCGCTTCCTGTCGCAACTCTGCCCGACGGTCGAATTCGGGCTAGTCAACGCCACGATGCACAAGACCGACGAAGCCGTCGCGCTGGCGGACCTCGAGATGCTGGTCGATATCTACGCCGCGATCATCAACCGCGCCGCGCGGCTCTAGCCGAGCGGCACGAACCGTACCGGCAGGCCGTCTTTCGGCCGCGGGATCGGGAAGAATTGCCACGCTGCGCCGCTGCTTGGATCGGCCTCGATCCGGTAGCGCGACAGCAAGTTCGCGATCAGCAGCTTCATCTGCATCGTCGCGAAATGCAGCCCGATACACATGTGTGCGCCGCCGCCGAACGGCACCCAGGCAAAGCGGTGACGCCCCTTCGACGCTTCGGGCGTGAAGCGCATCGGATCGAACCGCGCGGGCTCGGGCCAGATATCCGGCATGTTGTGCGTCCAGGTGATGCCGATCCCCACCTGCGTGCCTGCGGGCATCTTGTAGCCGCCGAACTCGAAATCGCGCAGCGCGCGGCGGGGGAGCGAGGGCACCGGCGGCATCATCCGCAGCGCTTCCTTGAAGGCATATTCGGTCAGCACCATGCTATCGAGTTGCTCGGCAAACGGCGCGTGCGGATCGAGTGCCGTGATCTCCTCGCGCAACTTCTCCTGCCAGTCCGGATTGCGCGCCAGCAGCATCACCAGCGTCGTCGCCGAGGAGGTGATCGTGTCGTGCGCCGCCATCATCAGGAAGTTCATGTGATCGGCGATCGCCGCTGCCGACAGCGGCTGACCGTCGTCGTCGGTCGCGCGGCAGAATTGCGAGAAGAAATCCTCGCCGTTGCCGCCCTTGGCACCATGCCGCCGATTGGGAATTTCGCGTTCGAACCAGTCGACCAGATACGCGCGCGCCTTGACGCCCTTGCGCATCATCGTGCCCGGCAACGGCGTGCGGATCGGTGCGACGCTGGCCTGCACTTCGTCGACGAACGCCTGGTTGATCCGATCAGCCTCCGTGCCGAGATCGACCCCGAGAAAGCTGGCCGCAGCGAGATCGAGCGTGAGCTTCTTGATCGCGTCGTAGAAGCGCATGCTGCGCCCGCCCCAGCCAGCCACCTGCGCCGCGATCCCGGCGTCGAGTTGAGTCGCATAATGCCGCATCGGTTCAGGCTTGAACGCCACCGACATCACCTTGCGGTCGGCGCGGTGATGGTCGAAATCCATCAGCATCAACCCGCGCGGGAACAGCAGGTTGAGCAACGGGCCCCAGGCCTGTTCGGACGAGAACAATTTGTCGCGGTCGAACAGGACGAGTTCGTTGGCCTCGGGTCCGAGCAACGCGATGTTGGTCCCGCCGAACGACCGGTTGCGATAGATCGGCCCGAACCGCTCGACCATCTGCGTGCCGAACCGGACCGGGTCGCGGAGCATGCGGAGTGTGTTGCCAACCAGCGGCAGCCCGTTGTCGCCCGGAATGTGCGCGAGTGACTTGGCGGGAATACGCGGGTGCCAATGCGGATTGGCGTCGAATGCGTGAGCGTGTGCCATGAGTCTACCTACACTAATGTAAATAGGTTGGACTAGTGACCACCGCCGTCGCCACCCCCGCAATCTCCGCCGCCGGAATCGCCGCCATGGCATTGGCCCCCGCCCGTATCGGCGCCGCTCCAATATCCCCCGCCGCCAGACGAGTCGCCAAACGCTCCCCCGCCAGATCGCGGCGTTCTGGCAGCGACGGCGAGCAGCAGGGCTATAATAGCCAGCCCAGCCGCGACGCCTCCGGCGACGATCCAGATCATTCCACCGTCACGCTCTTCGCCAGATTGCGCGGCTGATCCACGTCGGTCCCCTTCGCCACCGCGACATGATAAGCGAGCAACTGCACCGGCACCGCATACACCAGCGGCGCGATCAGCGGGTGGACTTTCGGCATTTCGATCGTCGCCAGGCAATTGTCGCCGGCTTCGGCCAGCCCTTGCGCGTCGGAGATCAACACCACCTTGCCGCCCCGCGCCTGCACTTCCTGCATGTTGCTGACGGTCTTTTCGAACAGCGGGCCCGACGGCGCGATGACGATCACCGGGACGTTCTCGTCGATCAGCGCGATCGGGCCGTGCTTCATCTCACCTGCCGCATAACCTTCGGCGTGGATGTAACTGATTTCCTTTAGTTTCAGCGCGCCTTCGAGCGCCAGCGGATAGTCCGGTCCGCGGCCGAGATACAGCACATCACGGGCCGGGGCGATCAGCGGCGCCATCGCAGCGATTTCCTCGTCATGATCGAGCGCGGCGTTGAGCGCGGCGGGGGCTTCGACCAAGTGGCGCACCACTTCGATCTCCTCCTCGCGAGTCATCCGGCCCTTCACGACCGCGAGGTGCGCGGCGAGCGCAGCGAGCACCGCGAGCTGGCACGAAAACGCCTTGGTCGAGGCGACGCCGATCTCCGGCCCGGCATGCGTCGGGAGCAGCAAATCTGCCTCGCGCGCCATCGTGCTGGTGGGCACGTTGACCACCACCGCGATCTTCTGACCGGCCTTCCTGGCGTGGCGCAACGCCGCGAGCGTATCGGCGGTCTCGCCCGACTGGCTGATGAAGAGCGCGAGCCCGCCCTCTTCGAGCACCGGGTCGCGATAGCGGAACTCGCTCGCGACATCGATGTCGACCGGCATACGCGCGAATTGCTCGAACCAATATTTGGCGACCATCCCGGCATAGAAACTCGTGCCGCACGCGACGATGGTGATGCGCCGTACCGCCGACAGGTCGAAGTCCATCTGCGGCAGCGCGACGGTCTGCTCGACCCCGCGCAGATACGACCGCAGCGTCTGCGCGACGACGATCGGCTGCTCGAAAATCTCCTTCTGCATGAAGTGGCGGTAATTGCCCTTCTCGATCATCGCGCCGGTCGCGCCGGACACGGTGACTTCGCGCTCGACCGGGTTATTCGCGGCGTCGTAGATCTGCGCACCATCGCGGGTGATGATGACCCAATCGCCCTCTTCGAGATAGGCGATGTTCTGCGTCAGCCCGGCCAGCGCCAGCGCGTCCGAGCCGAGATAGGTTTCGCCCTCGCCATAGCCGACCACCAGCGGCGACCCGAGCCGCGCGCCGATCAGCAGCTCGGGATGCTCGCGAAATGCGATCGCCAGCGCAAATGCGCCGCGTAAGGTCGGCAGCACCGCCTTGACCGCCTCGGCAGGCGACGCCCCCGCCTCCACTCGCTCGCTGACCAAATGCGCGACGACCTCGGTATCGGTTTCGCTCTCGAACACCCGCCCGCGCGCCTGCAACGCCTCACGCAGCGGCTTGAAATTCTCGATGATGCCGTTGTGGACCAGTGCGACTTCCTTGGTCGCATGGGGGTGCGCGTTCGACGTGGTCGGCGCGCCATGCGTCGCCCAGCGGGTGTGTGCGATGCCGGTATGGCCGGGCGCAGGATCGGCCGCGAGTACGGCGACGAGATTGGCGAGCTTCCCCTCCGCACGGCGGCGGATCAGCTGGCCGTCCTGGACGGTGCACACGCCGGCCGAATCGTAGCCGCGATACTCCATCCGCCGCAGCCCCTCGACCAGTCGATCGGCGACCTGATCCTTGCCAACAATTCCGATGATACCGCACATGATTAGGAGGCTTTCTTACAAAGTATAAGGAACGCGGATGCCCGGCATGTTTGCTGGGAAGTCCTTGGTATTACGCGTGACGAGAACGCGACCGCGCGTCTGTGCCGTCGCGAGGATGATCGCATCGGGCGACTTCAATCCAGAACGCTGGCGACGTAGAGCGGCGGCACGCAACGATATCTCCTCATCGATTTCGTCGAGTCCGAACCGGTCGAGGAACAAGGTCGCTTCGCGGACCAGCGCATCATGTCCCTTGGACAGTGCTTCGATCCAAGCCATCCGGCTGATCCACATCCGCGCGCCGCTCTCAGCGATGCGGCGCAACTCACGATGTGCTGGCGCGTGATCCAGCAGCGCATCGATCAATATGTTGGCGTCCAGGCTATAGCCGCTCATGCAGCATTCTTTTTGCGCTTGTCCGCGGCCTTTCGAGTCAGCGCCAGATAATGCGCGCGCTCCTTGTCATCCTCTTCGGTGAAGCAATCCGGCGACTCGGCGCGAACCTCCTCGTAATCGTCGTCCCACGGGCGCGTCCATTCCGCGCGCCGTAGCCGTTCATATTCATGCGGATCGATCGATATCCCGTGCCGCGCCCAAAGGCCAAATCCCTGGTCAAGCCAGTCGAGCCCGCTCGCGGGTTGCGATTGCGCCTTGTAGGTCGCGACCGCTTCGCGGAGGACGGATGCACGCGACTTGCCCTGCTCGGCCGCGCGCTGGTCGAGCCATTTGAGGTCGTCTTCGGGAAGATCGGCGAGGATGCGAGTCATGATGATATCGCGATATCATATCATGATATCATGTCAAGACTTCGCGTCTTTTTTCGCTGCCATCATGTCGCGAAACCGCTTGGCCCAGCCCAGCTTGGTCTCCTGGGCCGGCCGCACCAGCCGCAAGGCGTCCGCCTCGACGTCCTGAGTCACGGTCGATCCTGCCCCCACGATCGCGCCGGCCCCGATCGTCACCGGCGCGACGAGTGCAGAGTTCGAGCCGATAAATGCCCCCTCCCCAATCACCGTCTTGTACTTGAAGAAGCCGTCATAATTGCACGTGATCGTACCCGCGCCGATGTTCGCGCCCGCGCCAATCTCGGCGTCGCCCAGATAGGTCAGATGGTTGGCCTTGGCACCCTTGCCGAGCGTCGCTTTCTTCACCTCGACGAAATTGCCGACCTTGGACTTCTCGCCGAGCACTGCGCCGGGGCGCAGACGGGCGTACGGCCCAACCTCAGCCCCTTCGCCCACCGTCGCACCTTCTAGGTGACTAAACGCGCGGATCGTCGCGCGGTCGGCGATGCTGACTCCCGGGCCGAAGAACACGTTGGGTTCGATCAGCACGTCGCGGCCGATCTGCGTGTCGTATGCGAACCACACTGTGTCCGGGGCGACCAATGTGGCGCCCTCAGCCATCGCGCGGACGCGACGTTTCGCCTGCCAGCTAGCATCGACCGCGGCGAGTTCGACGCGGCTATTGATCCCGGCAACTTCCTCGGCGTCGGTCTCGACGACCACCGAACCGCGGCCGTCCGCTCCCGCCAGTTCGGCAATGTCGGTGAGGTAATACTCGCCAGCGGCATTCTCGTTGGTCAGTTGCCCGAGGAGACGGAACAGATCGGCCGAGCGAACCGCCATCAGCCCCGAATTGCACAGAGTTACCGCGCGCTCTTCGGGCGAAGCATCCTTGAACTCGACGATCTTCTCGATGTGCCCGTCGACACCGGCAATCACGCGGCCATAGGCGGCGGGATCGGAGGGTCGGAACGCGAGCACCACGACGCTCGGGTCCCCCAAACGGTGGAGACGATCGACCATCGCCCGCATCGTCTCGGTCGTGACCAGCGGCACGTCGCCGTAGAGGATGAGCACATCGCCCTCGAACCCAGCCAATGCCGCCTCGGCCTGCTGAACGGCGTGGCCAGTGCCGAGCTGTTCGGCCTGGATCGCGACCTCCGCGCCGAGCGGCGCGACCGCCGCCTCGACCTGTTCGCGTCGCGCGCCGGCGACGACCACCACCTTCGCGGGACCGAGCGCATCGACGCTGTCGATCAGATGGAGCAGCATCGGCCGCCCGGCGATCGGGTGGAGCACCTTGTGCAAGTCGGACTTCATCCGCGTGCCCATGCCGGCGGCTAGGATGATCGCGGCGATCGGGTTGGTCATTGCGTCAACGTCTCCGTGATCCGCCCCTGCCACGAAGACCTTGCCATGGCCATAAAATTGCGGGCACGCGCGACGGCGATGGCCGATTTTCCCTTCGCGATCGTCGGATTCGACCTCGACGGCACCCTGGTCGACAGCGCGGGCGATCTGGCGGCGGCGGTCAACCACGCGCTCGGCGTGGCGGGGCGCCCGTCCTTCCCGGTCGATCGGATCCGGCCGATGATCGGCGGCGGCGCGCGATTGATGCTGCAGACCGCGCTCAAGGCGAGCGGTGGCGACGAGCAACTCGACGATCTGCTGCCGGCCCTGCTTGGGCATTACGAGGCCAATATCGCAGCGACTACTCGGCCTTTTCCCGGCGCGATCGCGGCGCTCGACGCGCTGGCGGCGCGCGGCGTCGCGCTGGCGATCGTCACCAACAAGCGTGCGCATTTCACCGACTTGCTGTTGCGCCAGCTCGACCTCTCCGCTCGCTTCGCCTGCGTGATCAGCGGCGACACGATCCCCGGCAAAGCAAAGCCCGATCCCGCGCCGATCGTCGAAATGATGCGGCGGTGCGGCGGCGGCCGCGCGGCGTTCGTCGGCGATTCGCGATACGATGTCGAGGCGGCGCGCACCGCTAGCGTGCCGGTCGCCGTGTATGGCGGCGCAGCCGTCGGCGACGCGGCGTTCGACGACTATCGTGAGCTCCTGCCTACGCTGGAACGGCTGGCAGCTCATTAATCGCGGGGTAAATGAGAATATGGTGCGACGCCGCGCGCCGCATCAGGTGGCACCGCCGCGCCGGGTGCGATAGGGCGAGGGTGATGCAGGATTCCCCGCCAGCCCCCCGCCTCGGCACCGTGCTCGAAGGCATCGTCGAACCGGTATTGGTGCTCGCCGATGGGCGAGTCGAGGAAGCCAATGCCGCCGCGCGCGACCTGCTCGGCCACCACATCCTGGGCCAGGACGTGCGACTGGCGATTCGTCATCCCGCCGCCGCCGAACGGCTGACCGCACCGCCGGGCGCGGCCGCGTCGGGGCCGATCAACCTGGTCGGGCTCGGCACGCTCGACCAGCGATGGGAGTTGCGCGTCACCGACATTCCCGACGGCCGCCGCGTGGTCCACATGATAGACCAGACCGGCAGCTATGCCGCCGAGCGAATGCGAGTCGATTTCGTCGCCAATGCGAGTCACGAGCTTCGCACGCCGCTCGCGTCGATCCTCGGTTTCGCCGAGACGCTGAGTGAGGATGACAGCGCCGACCCCGCGATGCGCCAGCGCTTCCTGAAGGTGATGATCGACGAAGCGCGGCGCATGCAGCGGCTGGTCGAGGATCTGATCTCGCTGAGCCGGATCGAGGCCGAGAAATACCGCTTGCCCGATTCGTCGGTCGATCTCGTGGCGTTGCTGGCCGAAGTGCGCGCCGAACTGGCCGACACGCACGACCCGCGTGCCGCCGACATCGTCGTCGAAATGGCTGACGACGTCCCCCCGGTGACCGGCGACAGAGCGCAGCTCAGCCAGGCGCTGCACAATCTGATCGGCAACGCGATGAAATATGGCCGCGCCGGTACGCCGGTGTCGGTCGCGCTGCGGCGCTATCCCGACAACATGGTCCGGCTGGCGGTCGGCGACGAGGGCGACGGCATCGCGCCGGAGCACATCCCGCGCCTGACCGAGCGATTCTATCGCGTCGATTCGGGGCGAAGCCGCGCGGTCGGCGGCACGGGACTCGGCCTAGCCATCGTCAAGCATGTCGTCGAGCGCCATCGCGGGCGGCTCGATATCGCCAGCCAGATCGGGCGCGGCACCATCGTCACCATCCTGTTGCCGGCCGCGCCGGGTGCGCCTGTCATCAAAGGGTAACGCAAGCGTCACACAGGCTGAACCGGCGGAGCAATCATTCGCCGAGTCTCTTGACGGCGGCCACGACGGCCGAGGGAGTTCCGATTGGCCACCAATTACGCCACCCAAGCGTTCGACCCTGATATCGGCCAATTGCGCGGCATGCTCAGCCAGATGGGCGGGCTAGCGGAACAAGCGATCCACGACTCGATCAACGCGCTGCAACGCGCCGATACCGACCTCGCGACGCAGATTCGGGAGAGCGACAAGAGCATCGACACGCTGCAGGCGGAGGTCGAAGCGCTGGCAGTGCGGATTATCGCGGGACGCCAGCTGGTCGACGGCGACCTGCGGGATGTCGTCGCCGCGCTCAAAATCGCCGGCGTGATCGAGCGGATCGGCGATTACGCCAAGAACATCGCCAAACGCGTCCCGCTGATCGAGAGCGAGCATCGGATCGAGCCCATTTCGGTCATCCCGGCGATGGCGCGGATGGCCGCCGAAATGGTCCATGACGTGCTCGACGCCTTCGCGGCGCGAGATGCGCAGGCCGCGGTGCTGGTGTGCGACCGCGACCGCCTGCTCGACGATTTCTACGACGGCATTTTCCGCATGCTCGTCACTTACATGGTCGAGAACCCGGCGACGATCGGCCAGGTCGCGCACTTGCTGTTCGTCGCCAAGAACCTGGAACGCATCGGCGACCATGCGACCAACGTCGCAGAAATGGTCTATTTCGCCGCGACGGGCAGTCCGATGCCCGAGCGCGTCAAGACGGGAAAAACGCCATGAACCGCGTGAAGATGCTGCTGGTCGAGGACGACGCGTCGCTCGCCGAACTGCTCGCCTATCATTTCAAGCGCGAGGATTTCGACGTCAAGCATACGCCCGACGGCGAGGAAGCGTTGTTGCTCGCCAAGGAGGCGGCGCCCGACATCGTGTTGCTCGACTGGATGGTCGAAGGGCTGTCGGGGATCGAGGTGTGCCGACGGCTGCGCCGGATGCCCGAAACCGCCAACATCCCGATCATCATGCTGACCGCGCGCGGCGAGGAAGAAGACCGCGTGCGCGGGCTGGAGACCGGCGCCGACGATTACGTCACCAAGCCGTTCTCCCCGCGCGAACTGGTCGCGCGCGTCGGCGCGGTGTTGCGCCGCGTACGCCCCGCGCTGGCCGGCGAAGCGCTGATCTATGCCGATATCGAGATGGACACGGTCGGGCATAAGGTCCGGCGCAACGGCGAGGTGGTCGCGCTGGGCCCGACCGAATTCCGCTTGCTCAAGCATTTCCTGGAGCATCCAGGCTGGGTGTTCAGCCGCGAGCGCTTGCTCGACGCGGTGTGGGGACACGACAGCGATATCGAGAGCCGCACGGTCGACGTGCACATCCGACGGCTGCGCAAGGCGATCAACAAGGGCGACCGCCCCGATTTGATCCGCACGGTGCGGTCGGCCGGATATTCGCTCGACACTGGCGCTTAAACGCCCTTTCTCGAATCGCTTGCGAAACGAGGGAGCCAATTCCCGGTTAACGCGTTCTCCCACCCGTCACGCCAAGCGTGCCTGACTTCAGGAGAATACGCATGAAACTGTTAGTCGCCGCGGCGGTTGCCGCATTTGCGTTGCCAGCCTTCGCCCAAGATACGCCCGCTTCGCCTCCGCCGCAGACCGTGCCGATGCCGGCAGATCCCGCCGCGGCGCCCGCGCCGATGGCGGCGCCAGCCCCGATGGCGGCGCCGATGCCCGCACCGATGGCGCCGCCCGCCACGAGCGACGGCAATTATCCGCCGTGCACCAAGACGGTGACCGATCATTGCACCGAACGGTCGAACGCGCGCGGCGAGCGCCTCCACTCTACCCCGCGCAAGCCCGTCTGAGCGAGATCGGGGCGAGGCCGGCGCCTCGCCCCGTCTCCCACGGAGGCAATCATGAAGCCGATCCTCGCCCTCGCACTGGCAATGGTCGCCGTCCCCGCCGTTGCACAGCAAGTGCCTCAATCGATGCCGGCCACCACCGCTAGCCCGGCACCCGATCCTGTCGGAGGCTACGCGCCGCCGCCCTCACCCCCGGCGCCGCCCGGCGCCGTCTTTCAGCCGGGGCCGACGCCGGACCAGGCTTTTCCGCACCCGCCGCCCTTGGCGAACTACCCGTTCTGCAAGCGTGGGCAATTCGACAAGTGCAGGCAGCGTAACGACCCCAAATAGAGACGCGCGGATCAATAGCCGGTGCGAGGCCATCGCCTCCGCCGGCTTTTTCGTGCCTGCGGTATGGCGGTGCTTGCACGCCCCGCGCAAAGCCTTAGGAAGCGCTCCAAACCAATCGGGAGCGACTTCATGACCATCCGTTTCGACGACAAGGTAGCGATCGTCACCGGCGCCGGCGGCGGGCTGGGCCGCGAATATGCGCTGGCGCTGGCCGCGCGCGGCGCCAAGGTCGTGGTCAACGACCTCGGCGGCAGCCGCGACGGCACCGGCCACTCCGACGCGGCGCTGAAGGTCGTTGAGGAAATCGAGGCGGCGGGCGGCACCGCAATGTCGAACGGCGGCAGCGTCACCGAATACCCGCAAATGGTCGAAATGGTCGCCAAGGCAAAGGAAGCCTGGGGCGGCGTCCATATCCTGATCAACAATGCCGGCGTGTTGCGCGACAAGAGCTTCGCCAAGATGGAGCCGGAGGACTTCCGCTTCGTCGTCGACGTCCATCTCAACGGATCGGCGAACTGCACCAAGGCGGTGTGGGACCTGATGCGCGAGCAGGCGTATGGCCGCATCCTGATGACCGCGTCGTCGACCGGGCTGTTCGGCAATTTCGGTCAGGCCAATTACGGCGCCGCCAAGTTGGGCCTCGCGGGGCTGACGAAGACGCTGTATCTCGAGGGCGCGAAGTATAACATCAAGGTCAACACGATCGCGCCGACCGCCGGCACGCGGATGACCGAGGATCTCTTCCCTGCGGAAGCATTCAAGGCCTTTTCCCCCGACAAGGTCGCCCCCGCCGCGCTCTACCTCGTCAGCGAGGATGCGCCGTCGAACGCCATCGTTGGCGCGGGCGCGGGCGTGTTCCAGGCGGCGTTCGTGACGCTGACGGCGGGCAAGCTGCTAACCGGCGACGAACTGTCGCCAGAAGGCGTCGCGGCGCATTGGGCCGAGATCGTCGACCGCACCGGCGAGATCACGCCCCAGTCCGGCAGCGAGCAGTCGATGTCGATCATGAAGAAGCTCACGGCCGGCTGACGACGCGCGCCGGAACCTCCTGATCGCGAGGGTCGTTACACCCCGCACAGTAAGGAGAGTAGTCATGGCGGACGAAGGAAAGACGACGATTATCGAGACCGGCGGCGGCGGTGGCGGCGGCGCAATCGCTTTGTTGGCGATCGCGATCATCGCGATCGCAGTGGTGCTGTTCCTGGTGTTCGGTCAGAATTTGATGGGCGACACCAAGACGGTCGATGCCAACGTGAAGATCGATACGCCAGCCAAGCCGTAATCCGTTTTGGGGACCGGCATTCGGTGTGCCGGTCTCAACCTTCTTAGTGTATTGCTACACTAAATCACTAATGCTATGGCGGACCTCCGAGAGGAGAAAACTGCCATGTATAGCGAAAGCGATCTGGAGGGCGCGGTGGCGGCGGGGGTTCTCCCCCTGGCCACCGCCGACGCTTTCCGCCAGCACATCGCCACCACGCGCGCGACGCCCGCGGTGGACGAGGAAAGTTTCCGGCTGCTGACCGGGTTCAACGACATTTTCGTCGGCATCGCCATCGCGCTGCTGCTCGCCGCGCTGGCGCAGCTTGGCGATTGGTTCAATCACGCGCTGGCGGGTGCGGCCGTCGCCGCGGCGGCGTGGGGCCTGGCCGAATATTTCACGCGCGTTCGGCGCATGGCGCTGCCCAGCATCATCCTGTTGCTGGCCTTCGTCGGGGGGATCGCGGCGACGATGGTCGGCGCGTTGGTCGATCTCAACCCCGATTGGTCGGACCGTACCGACGCTCTGGTGGGATCGGGCATCGCCTTGGTCACGGGCGGCGCAGCGTGGCTGCATTGGCGGCGGTTCATGGTGCCGATCACGGTCGCGGTCGGCGCCGCCGCCTGTGTCGGCGTGCTGATCGGGCTGTTCTTCGCGGCAACGCACGCCAGCGAGGAGGCGATCTATCCGCTGGTGCTGGTCGGCGGGCTCGCGACCTTTGCGCTGGCGATGTGGTGGGACGGCACCGACCTCAAGCGCCAGACCCGGCGCAGCGACGTTGCGTTCTGGCTCCATCTCGCCGCCGCGCCGATGATCGCGCACTCGGTGTTCCACATGCTCGGCGTATTCCGCGGCGATATCGGCGCGGCACAGGCCGTCATCGTGATGGCGCTGTATGTCGTGTTCGCAATCATCGCGCTGGCGATCGACCGTCGCGCGCTGCTCGTGTCGAGCCTTGCCTATGTGCTCTACGCATTGTCGACGCTGTTCAATCAAGCCGGTGCGGTCGAGTTGTCGATGGCGTTCACCGCCTTGGTAATCGGATCGGCGCTGCTGACGCTGTCGGCCTTCTGGCAGCCGATGCGGCGCTCGGTGGTCGGGATGCTCGGCGGGGGCCTGGCAAACCGGCTCCCGCCGGCACAGGCGGTCGCGGCCTAACCTATTCGCTTGGTCACGAGCGATTTCCTCGCCCGGCGGTCTTCGGACTGCCGGGTTTTTTTGTCAGCTTACCCACACCACGATCAACCAGATCAGCAGAACAATCATCGCGATGGGCGACAGCGCAACGATCGTAGCGGCGACCCAACCGAATCGATCGTGCGTCGCTCGCGTTATTTCCTCCCATCCATCGGTCACGAGCGCCCCGATCGCCTCGAGTAAAATCTCGCCGATCACGCTCAGCCCTCGATCAGCTTCATCAGCCGCCGCTCGACTGGCGCCAGCACCGGCCCGAGCTCATGCCCGCGCTTGAGCACCACGCCCTGCTCGTTAACCAGCGCCCACATGCCTTGCTTGTTGCGTAAATCCGGGCGTTTCTCGATGCGCACTTCGGGTCGCTCGGCGCTGCGGCGGAACGCGGCGAAGACGGCGGCGTCACGGCTGAACTCGATCGCATAGTCGCGCCAATGCCCCGCTGCGACCATTCGGCCGTAGAGGTCGAGGATGCGCGTCAACTCGATCCGCTCGAACCCGATCTGGCTGGGCTGGCGCCCGGCCGGCAGCGGAAACGGGGTGACGGTGCCCATCAGGCGCGGTCGCGCATGTCCTCTTGCTCGGCGAGCAACTCGTCGAGCCGTTTGCGCAACGTCTCGATTTCGCAGCGCATCAGTTCGAGCTTCTGCGTCTGGGGATCGAATTGCTCGCTGCAGGGCGTGCCATAGGCGAGGAACTGCTTCTCGCCCTTCCCCTCGACCATCGTCGCGCGCGCCGGGATACCGACCATCACCGCGCCCTCGGGCACATCTTTGGTCACCACCGCGTTGGCACCGATCCGCGCACCGCTCGCCACCGTGATTGGCCCCAGCACCTGCGCGCCCGATCCGATGATGACATTGTCCTCGATCGTCGGGTGGCGCTTGCCCGCGATGCCATTAGCGGGGTTGGTGCCGCCCAAGGTCACGCACTGATAGATCGTGACGTTGTCGCCGATGACCGCGGTCTCGCCGATGACGGTGAAGCCGTGGTCGATGAACAGGTTCTTGCCGATCACTGCACCAGGATGGATGTCGATCGCAGTGAAGAACCGCGCGACGTGGTTGATCCAGCGCGCGAGAAAGAACAGCCCGGCGCCATACAGCCGGTGCGCCAGCCGATGATAGCCGACCGCCCACACCCCCGGATACAGCAGGATTTCCATGCGCGACCGTGGCGCGGGATCGCGCGCGCGGATCGAATCGAGATAGTCGCTTAGGCCGGCCATCGGCGGGTCCCCTTATTTTTATGGTTGCAATCTAGGGGTTCCGGCCACCGATTTCCAGAACCAGCTCGTCGCGCCTTGGAACAGGCAAACCCTATCTTTGTTGTCGGATTTCCAGACACGCGGCATGTCGGTCGCGAAACGATCGGAGTTTGCCGTTGTTCGACCTGTCGGCCGTCACCTTTGAAGCGATCCTGCCGTTCATCGCGATCGGGTTCGCCGCGCAGTTGGTCGACGGCGCGCTGGGCATGGCGTTCGGGCTGATCAACTCGACCTTGCTGGTCAGCGTGATGGGGATGCCCCCCGCCTTAGCCTCGGCCAGCGTCCATGCGGTGGAGACTTTCACGACCGCGGCGTCGGGGGTCAGCCATGTGCTCCACAAGAATGTCGACTGGCGGTTGTTCCGCAGGCTGGTGATCCCCGGCATGATCGGCGGCGCGCTGGGCGCTTATGTGCTCGCGAGCATCGACGCTGCGGTCGCCAGACCGTTCGTGATGGCCTATCTCGCCGCAATCGGGCTGTATCTGCTTTTCCGCGCCTGGCGTGGCCGGGTCGAGCCGAAAACGCCCAAGATCATCGAGCCGCTCGGGCTGGCCGGCGGATTCCTCGACGCAGCCGGTGGCGGTGGCTGGGGGCCGGTGGTGACGAGCAACTTGCTGGTCCAGGGCTCCGCTCCGCGCGAGACGATCGGCACCGTCAACACCAGCGAATTCTTCCTCACGACGACGATCTCCGCGACCTTCATCGCCAGCATGGGCTTTGCGGCGTTCACGCTTCAGACGCTCGGCATCCTGATCGGCGGCTTGCTCGCAGCACCGCTCGGCGGCGTCCTCGCCAAGCGCGTGCCGGCGCGGCCGCTGATGGCGATGGTCGGCGTGTTGCTCACGCTGACCAGCGCGTTTTCGATATGGCAAGCGCTGAGCAAATAGCCTCAGCCACTTAATCATCGCCTTCTGATCGGGTAAGCCGATCACATGACCACCTACCTGCCGACGCTCAAACAGCTCCATTATCTCGTCGCGCTGAAGGACCATGGCCATTTCGGCCGCGCGGCGGAGGCGTGTTTCGTCACGCAATCGACCCTGTCCGCGGGACTGCGCGAGCTCGAAACGCTGATCGGCGTGACCCTCGTCGAACGCACCCGCCGCGTCGTCCGCTTCACACCGCTCGGCGACCGCATCGCCGACAAGGCGCGCCGTGTGATCCGCGAGGCCGAGGAGCTGGGCGACATGGCGCGCGCCGCCGGACGGCCCCTGTCGGGCGAGATGCGGATGAGCGTCATTCCGACGATCGCGCCGTTCATGCTCCCGCGTATCCTGCCCGCGCTGCGCCGCGACTATCCCGACCTCAAGCTGTTCCTGCGCGAGGAGACGACCGGAACGGCGTGCGAGGGACTGCATAATGGCCGAACCGACTGCGTGCTGCTTGCCCTCCCCTATGCCTGCGGCGAAGTGGCCGCGCAGCCATTGTTCGACGACCGCCTGTTCGTCGCGTTTCCGCAGGCCGACCTGCCCGATCCGCCGCCGACGATAGCCGCTGCGGATATCGACGAGACTCGTCTGTTGCTGCTTGAGGACGGCCATTGCCTGAAGGATCACGCGCTGGCGGCGTGCAATAGGCCCGAGCTCGGTGCGCAAGCGATGATGCTCGGCACGTCGCTCCACACAATCGTCCAGATGGTCGATAACGGCCTGGGCGTAACGATGCTGCCGGAAATGGCGATCGCGGCGGGCATCCTCGATCACACCAGCGTCTCTGCGCGCCCGTTGGCGTCGGAGCACGCGATCCGCACGGTGGCGTTGGTATGGCGCCGCGCGTCTCCGCGTGAACGCGATTTCAAGCTATTGGCCGAGGTGCTGAAGGCGGCGGCTTAGCGCCATTTCTCCGCCGCCAAGCGATCGCTGTCCCGTTCGCCGACCCACGTCGCCGCGTCTCCCCGCGTCTCGCGTTTCCAGAACGGCGCGTCGGTCTTGAGCCGGTCGATGAGGAAGCTGCACGCCTCCAGCGCCGCTGAGCGGTGATGCGCGCATGTGCCGACGAACACGATCCGCTCACCGGGTCGCATCGCGCCGACGCGGTGGACGACGACCACGCCCGCCAGCGTCCAGCGCTCGACCGCCTCGGCCGCCAGTTTCTCCAGCGCCGCCTCAGTCGCGCCGGGATAATGTTCGAGCAGCAATTCCCCCACGCCGTCGTCACCGCGAACGAGGCCGGTAAAGGTCGCTACGGCCCCGCCCCCGGTGGTCTCCAGTCCCAGTAACTCAGCGGCGGCATCGATCGTCGCATCGGTGACGACGACGCGGATCATCCGCCCGTCACCGGTGGGAAAATCGCGATCTCGCGGGCCTTCCCCAGCGGGGTATCGAGCGGGACGAACACCTGGTCGATCGCCGCGCGCAGCTTCGTCTTGTCGCGCAGCACATCGTGGCCCAGCCAGTCGATCAGATCGGCCACCGTGACCACCTCGCCGGGCGGATCGACGCGCTCCTGCCCCTTGCCCACGCCCTCGCGAACCCAGGCGAAATAGAGCACATCCACGCTCAATCCATGTGCTTCAGGCCGACGCGCAGATAGTCCCAGCCGGTGATGCAGGTCAGGACCGCCGCGCCCCATAGCGAGGCCAGCCCGACACTATGCACCCACGGCCATTGCGGCACCGCACCCGCCAAAATCAGCGCGCCGAGCGCCACGAGCTGCAGCGTCGTCTTCCACTTGGCGAGCTGCGACACCGGCACCGATACCTGGATGCCGCCTAGGAACTCGCGCAGCCCCGACACCATGAGCTCGCGCAACAGGATGATCATCGCCGCGATCAAGTGGATGCCGCCGATGTCGCGCGTCGCGACCAGCATCAGCACGACCGCGGCGACCATGATCTTGTCGGCGATCGGATCGAGGAAGATGCCGAGCTTCGACACCGTCCCCTGCGCGCGCGCCAGATAGCCGTCGAGATAATCGGTCAACGCGATCAGCGAATAGAGCACGAATGCCATCGCATAGCCCGCCGTCCATCCCGGCCACCACAGGCACGCGACGAGCACGGGCACGCCGATGATCCGCGACAGCGTCAGGATGTTGGGAAGCGTCCACATTTCACCGTTCCTAGCCCTGCTCTGCGCGCGCGGAAAGTGCCGACCAGCACACTCGCTTCACGAAACAGCGATTGTCGCCACTGCTTGGCCTGGGCTAAGAGCCGCGCTTCATGACGGCGACCGGGATTCCATCAGTTCAATGATAAGTGCGCTCGGTCTCATGAAGCAGCGCCGTTTCCTGCCGCTGTTCGTCACGCAGTTTCTCGGTGCCTTCAACGATAACCTGTTCAAGCAGGCGATGGTGCTGGTCGTCGTCTATCAAATCTATCAGGACCCACAGTACGAACAGAGCTTCACCGCGATCGCCAGCGCGCTGAGCATCATCGCGTTCGTCATTTTGTCGGCGCTCGCCGGGCAATTGGCCGATGCGTTCGACAAGACGCGAATCATCCGCATCGTGAAGACCGCGGAAATCGGGATCATGGTCGTCGGCGGCGCGGGTCTGCTGCTGGCAAAGGCCGGACATACCAACATCGCGATGGTGTTGATGCTCGGCACGATCTTCGCGCTTGGCGTTCACTCGACATTTTTCGGGCCGATCAAATACGCGATCCTGCCGCAGCATCTGGAAGAGGACGAGGTGCTCGGCGGCACCGGTCTTGTCGAATCGGCCACCTATATCGCGATCCTGCTCGGCACCGTGCTGGCCGGTTTCATGAAGGTCGAGCACGCCGTCATCGGCACGCTGGTGGTGGCCGGGATCGGCTGGTGGACCGCCCGCCTGGTGCCACCCGCACCGCGCCAAGGGCCCAAGCTAGAGATCAACTACAATCCCTTCACGTCGTCGTGGCGACTGATCAGCGGGACGATGCACATTCCCCGCCTCTTCCTGGCGATCTGCGCGATCAGCTTCTTCTGGACGATGGGGATCGTGCTGATCGTCATCTTCACGCCGCTGGCGAAGAACGTGCTGACCGCCGACAAGCATGTCGCCACCCTGCTGACCGCATTGTTCTCGGTCGGTATCGCGATCGGCTCGGTGGCGATCAATTCACTGCTCAGGGGGCATACTTCGGCGCGGTTCGGCCCAGCCAGCGTGATGATCATGGGTGGCTTCGTGATGCTGTTCTCATGGCTATGCGAGGTGTGGACACCCGCATCGTCGGGACACCTTTACTCAACGTTGGAATTCATTGCCGAGCCGATGGCATGGCTCTTGATCACGGCCTTGATCGGCATCGCGATCTTCGGCGGGATGTTCGTCGTGCCGCTCTACGCGTTTTTGACGACGACGGTGCATCGCGACGAAACGGCGCGGACGGTTGCGGCCAACAACGTGGTCAATTCAGGGGCGATGGCCGTGGGATCGGTGGCCGTGTCCGCGCTGACCCACTGGGGCGTCGGGTCGACGCATATGCTCTACCTGGTCGCCGCGATGTGTCCGATCTCGGCCTGGCTAGCGTGGAAGCTCCACAAAGCCTGCGACTAGAAAATCAGCGTGTAAATGCAGATGAAGAACGCCGTGAAGCTGAGTACGAACAGCTTCAAGTCGTTGTCGTCGTTGCGCGCGAGCTCTGCTCGTACTGCAACACGTTGACGGAAAGGGTGGCTGGCCCCGCGGGGGCGATGAGCAAAGTTGCGTGACATGGCCAGCAGTTAACGCCGCGTTTACGATTCGCGCTATCGTTAAGAATAGTTAACCAACGTCCAGATTTGGGACGGGGTTATCTATCGATTATTTGGGGAGGTTTTATTGATAGCGCCGTGGCAAAGCCGCGTGGTCGGACGGCGCTTGTAGCGCCGTCGTCCGTTCGCGCCTGAAGGCGCGCATTAGCTACGCTATTGCTTGCCCGGCGCGAAATGGTGGAGCCGCGGTCCACCTGACTCTGATCCTCGCTTGTCCGATCATGTTCAGAAAGAGCTTGGCTAACGAGGAGGATGACAGTTCAACCGTCCAGCGCCGCCCGTTGACGTCCCCTCACAGTTCCCACATAAGTGTTGGAACGATTGTGGGAACCAGTTGATGGGCAAGCTGACTGCGGTGGCGGTGAAGGCCGCGACAAAGCCGGGCCGGTATCAGGACGGCAAGGGCCTGATGCTTTTCGTAAAGGAAAGCGGTGCCCGCTATTGGGTCTTGCGGATTCAAGTGGACGGAAAGCGCCGGGACGTAGGGCTTGGCCCGGCGGCAGACGTATCGCTGGCCGCCGCGCGCGATCGGGCCGACGATCTGCGGCGCCAGTATCGTAACGGCGCCGACCCGTTAGCGGAAAAGCGGGCAGCAAAGCTGGCCAGTGCGGCACTGCCGACCTTTCGTGAAGCTGCGATAAACGCGCACGGCGAACACAAGGCCGGCTGGCGCAACGAGAAGCATCGCGCCGACTGGCTTTCTAGCCTGGAGCGGTTCGCGTTCGCCGAACTGGGCGATATGCGCGTGGACCTGATCGACGCGCCCAAGGTCCGGGACATATTGCTCCCTATCTGGCTGGAGCGCCCCGAAACCGCCCGCCGTGTCCGGCAGCGTATCAAGCTGGTGATCGATTGGTCGGTGGCGAAAGGCTATCGCCCCGCGCTCGATCTGAGCGGCATTGCGAGGGCGCTCCCCCGCCAGCCTAAGACAGACAGCCATTTCGTCGCGATGCCCTACGTGGATGTTCCCGCGTTCGTGGCGTCGCTGAGCGTAGCAAACGAAACCATGTCGCGGCTCGCGCTGCGCTTTCTGATCCACACGACCGCCCGCTCGGGCGAGGTTCGCGGCGCAACGTGGCGGGAGGTTGATCTGGTGGCCCGTACGTGGACAGTCCCGGGCAGCCGCATGAAAGCGGGCAAAGCTCATGTCGTGCCGCTTAGCGACAGCGCTATCGCCATATTGAAGCGCGCCGCGGTTGTCCGCACGAGCGATGACGCGCCGTTGTTTCCCGGCACCAAAGGCCAGCCGCTAAGCGACATGACCATGCTCAAAATCATGCGCGACCGATCCTTGCCGTTTTCGGTCCACGGTTTCCGCTCAGCCTTTAAGACATGGGCAGTTGAAGCCACCAGCTTCCCCGACGCGGTCAGCGAAGCTGCGCTCGCCCATATCGATGCTAACAAGGTGCGATCGGCATACTCCCGCACCGACTTTCGCCAACAGCGCGAGAGCCTGATGGCGGCATGGGCAAACTTCCTTGCCGATGAAAGCGGGATAGTGCGGGCGATCCGTCAGAAGGAAGCCGCTGCATAACGAGAGTTACCAGCTATTGAGTTGTTGGATTTGCAGCGCAATATCGTTGGGGGGATATCGCCACATGCCATTCCGTCGGGAAAGCGCGTTTGGTTTACCCACCTCGTCCACCCCACTTGTGTAACAGCCAAGTGTGGCGAACGGAAGAAAAACGCCTGCTATTGCGCGCTTTTAACGGAAAACCGCCGTTTTACGAAGGGTTGGTGGAGCCGAGGGGGATCGAACCCCTGACCTCTGCAATGCCATTGCAGCGCTCTCCCAGCTGAGCTACGGCCCCACACTCTTGGGAAGGCGCCGCCCCTAAACGAAGCAGCGCCCCTTTGACAAGCGGGTGTTGCCCGCCTGCCCCACAAAATCAATGATCGTCGTTGTTGCCGCCGGTTTCGACACCCAGGTCATCGTCACCACCAAGATCGACTTCGTCGTCCGCGGACGGCTCTTCGTCCTCGGCGATGTCGATCTCTTCACCCTCGAGATCCGAATCGTCCTTCTCGGGCTTGTCGGCCTTGACCACTTCGAACGGCAACGGCTGCTTCGATTTTAGAATCGGGTCGGGATTGAACGCGGTGTTGCAGGCGATGCAGACAACCGGATCTTCCTTGCCCAGATCGTAAAAACGCGTCGCGCATTTCGGGCACGTACGCTTCGTACCCCATTCCGGCTTAACCATGCCGATGTTACCTTTCGATTTTCATGCGATTTCGGGTTGTGAACCCTGAAGTGGCGCGCGCCTTGCCATAGCGCAAGGGCACTGTCAAAGCCCCGCCGATGCCTCATTCAGCGCCTCAGCCGATCGAGATTTGCGCCAGCGGTGCGCTGCGGGGCTGCGTGACCGTGCCGGGCGACAAGTCGATCAGCCACCGCTCGCTGATGCTGGCGGGGCTGGCGGTCGGGGAGAGCCGGATCGAGGGACTGCTAGAAGGCGAGGACGTGCTCGCGACCGCCGCCGCGATGCGCGCGATGGGCGTGACGATCGAGCGCTCGAACGACGGCATCTGGCGTGTTTGGGGTGTCGGCGTGGGTGGGCTGTTGCAGCCGCAAGCCGCGCTCGACATGGGCAATTCGGGGACGTCGATGCGGTTGCTCGCCGGATTGATCGCGAGCCACCCGATCACCGCGACCTTTACCGGCGACGCATCACTGTCGAGGCGCCCGATGGGCCGCGTGATCGAACCGCTGTCGCTGATGGGCGCCGATATCACCGCGAGCCCCGGTGGCCGATTGCCGATGATGGTGCGCGGCATGTGCCCCGCGATGCCGATCGAATACCTGCTGCCGGTGGCATCCGCGCAGGTCAAATCAGCGATTCTGCTCGCGGGACTCAACACGCCGGGGATCACGCGCGTGATCGAGCCGGTCGCGACCCGCGACCATAGCGAAAGAATGCTCGCCGGGTTCGGCGCGACGCTGACGGTGGAACAGACCAACCGCGGGCGAGTCATCTCGATCACCGGCGAGGCCGAACTCAAGCCGCAGGACATCGTCGTGCCCGGCGATCCCAGCTCGGCGGCGTTCTGGGCGGTGGCGGCGTCGGTCGTGCCGGGCAGCGAAGTGACGATCACGAATGTCGGACTCAACCCGACGCGCGCCGGGCTGTTCGCGGCGCTGCGGATGATGGGCGCCGACATTACCGAGGTCGATCCGCGCACCGTCGGCGGCGAGCCGGTCGCCGACCTGATCGTGCGCCACGCCAGCCTGCGCGCGATCGAGGTGCCGCCGGACCTCGCGCCGAGCATGATCGACGAATATCCAGTGTTGTTCGTAGCCGCGGCGTTCGCCGAGGGACGCACGCTGGCGCGCGGCGCACACGAATTGCGCGTCAAGGAATCGGATCGCATCACGGCGATGACGGCCGCGCTCGGGGCATGCGGCGTGACGGTCGAGGAGTTCGAGGACGGCCTCGCGATCACCGGCACCGGGGGTGAGCCGATTCCCGGCGGCGCGACCATCGCGTCGCTGCTCGATCACCGAATCGCGATGGCGATGACCGTCGCCGGGCTGCATGCGAGCGCGCCGATCATGATCGACGACGCCACGCCCGTTGCAACCAGCTATCCGACGTTCTTTGCCACGCTCGACGGACTGCGCGGCGCGTGATCGATCGGCGGGGTTTCCTTCTCGCAGGCGGCGCGTTTGCCGCCAGCCTTGCCCTGCCTCGCTCGCTGTTCGCGCGCCAGCCCGACGGCTACCCCGCACCCGATCTGGAAAAGATGGTCCCGGTCGAAGGTGGCCGCGTCTACGTCCGCGTCAACGGCGACCTCAAGGGCCCAAGGCCGCCGATCGTCATGCTCCACGGCGGCCCCGGCGGCACCCACGCGCACTTCCTGACCGCGCTGGCGCTGGCCGATGAGCGCGCGGTCATCCTCTATGATCAGCTCGACAGCGGCCAGTCGGATCGGCCCAACGACCCGAAAAACTGGCGCGTGTCGCGGTTCGTCGATGAGGTCGAGTCAGTGCGCGAGGCGTTCGGCGTCGATCGTTGGCACCTGCTCGGGCATAGCTGGGGCGGCACCCTGGCGCTCGAATATGGCGCGCGGCGGCCCGCTGCGCTGCGGGGGCTGGCGTTGGCGAGTCCGCTCGTCTCGACGAAAAGCTGGATCGCTGATGCCAATCTGTTGCGCGGGTCGCTGTCAGCCGACGTCCAAGCCAAGATCGCGCAATGCGACGTCGCGCCCGGCCCGGTCTGCGATGCCGGGACCAGCGCCTTCTATCGCGCGTTCAACGGTCGCGAGCCCGCCACGGCAGCGACTATTGCGTATGCGCGCGCGCATGCCGGCGGATTCAACCCGACGCTGTATAACGCTATGTGGGGGTCGAGCGAGTTCGTCTCGACCGGCACGCTCACGGATTACGACGGCGAGCCGTTGCTGGCCAAGCTCGACGGCAAGCGCACGTTGTTCGTCAGCGGCCAATATGACGAGGCGCGGCCCGCCACATTGGCCGCGTTCGTCGCGCGCGTGCCGGGGGCGGAGTTCGCCACCATCCCTGGTGCGGCGCACGGAATCTTCGCCGACCGGCCCCAGGAAACGGTTGCGCTGATCCGCGCGTGGCTGGCGCGGCAGGATGCGCTTGCCTAAGGGTCGGCCAAATGAAGAGAATCGCATGATCATCGCCGTCGACGGCCCGGCGGCCAGCGGCAAGGGCACTATCGCCCGCGCGCTCGCCAAGCATTACAAGCTGGCTCATCTCGACACCGGCCTGCTCTATCGCGCGGTCGCGGAAAACGTCCGCCGGATGGAGCTCAATCCCCACATAGAGGCGGATGCGGTCGCCGCCTCCAACTTCCCCGACGCGTTGCTCGACGATCCCGCGTTGCGCAGCGACGACGCCGGCCAACGCGCCTCGATCGTCTCGGCGCATCCGTTGGTGCGAGCCGCCCTGCTCCAGCGCCAGCGCAAGTTCGCCAACCAGCCGAGCGGTGCGGTGCTCGACGGGCGCGACATCGGCACGGTGATCGCGCCCGACGCCGACGCCAAATTGTTCGTCAAGGCAACGCCCCAGATCCGCGCCCGACGCCGCCACGCCGAGTTGAAGGAACGCGGTTCGACGATCAGCCTCGACCGGGTGCTCGCCGATATCCGGGCGCGCGATTTGCGCGACACCGGCCGCAATGCCGCGCCGCTGGTGATGGCGACCGATGCGGGTATTCTCGACACCAGTTTTCTGTCGATCGAAGCCGCCGTCATTCGCGCGATCGAGCTGGTCGAGCGGCAACTCGCGCTCAAGGCCGCCGCGGCGCGGGACGCCAGCTTGCCATAATGCCCTCTCGGCGCTATGTGCGCCCCCGTCCAGCGAGCAGGTTCTCGCGGAGGCAGGCGCGGCGGGGATACCATCGCGCCCTTTTCGCATTCAACGCGTTGAGTCTCCTCCGTCTTCCCGTTCGTGCGGATGCCGTGCCGGCGTTCGGCCGTCGCGGCGTTTTGGCCAAGACCACCGGAGACAACCGGTTGGCCGGAAAACGTTGATTAGGAACGACATTTTATGGCTTCTGCCGCAACCCCGACGCGCGACGACTTCGCGAAACTTCTCGAACTGATCCTGGGTGATGCTGACGGCTTCGAAGGCCGCGTGGTGCATGGCACCGTTACCGGCATCGAAAACGACATGGCCGTCATCGACGTCGGACTGAAGTCCGAAGGCCGCGTGCCGTTGCGCGAATTCGCCGCGCCGGGCCAGAAGTCCGATCTGAAGGTCGGTGACGAAGTCGAAGTGTTCGTCGACCGCGTCGAGAATGCGATGGGCGAAGCGATGCTGTCGCGCGACCGCGCGCGCCGCGAAGCCGCATGGGACAAGCTCGAAGCCGAATTCACGCAGTCCGCCCGCGTCGAGGGTGTCATCTTCGGTCGCGTCAAGGGCGGCTTCACCGTCGATCTCGACGGCGCCGTGGCGTTCCTGCCCGGCTCGCAGGTCGATATCCGCCCGGTCCGCGACGTCCAGCCGCTGATGGATATCCCGCAACCCTTCCAGATCCTGAAGATGGACCGCAAGCGCGGCAACATCGTCGTGTCGCGTCGCGCCATCCTCGAGGAAACCCGCGCCGAGCAGCGTTCGGGCCTGATCCTGAGCCTGGCCGAGGGCCAGATCATCGACGGCGTCGTCAAGAACATCACCGATTACGGTGCGTTCGTCGACTTGGGCGGCATCGACGGCCTGCTCCACGTCACCGACCTCAGCTACAAGCGCGTCGGCCATCCGAGCGAAGTCCTGAACATCGGCGACACCGTCAAGGTGCAGATCATCCGCATCAACAAGGATACGCAGCGCATCAGCCTCGGCATGAAGCAGCTGGAGAGCGATCCGTGGGATGGCGCCGCCGCCAAGTACCATGTCGGCGCGAAGATGACCGGCCGTGTGACCAACATCACCGAGTACGGCGCATTCGTCGAACTGGAAGCGGGCATCGAAGGCCTGGTCCACGTGTCGGAAATGAGCTGGACCAAGAAGAACGTCCATCCGGGCAAGATCGTCTCGACCTCGCAGGAAGTCGATGTCGTCGTGCTCGAAGTTGACGAGGACAAGCGCCGCATTTCGCTCGGCCTCAAGCAGGCACAGGCCAATCCGTGGGAAGCCTTCGCCGCCGCGCACCCGGTCGGCACCGAGGTCGAGGGCGAAGTCAAGAACGCCACCGAATTCGGGCTGTTCATCGGTCTCGACAACGACGTCGACGGCATGGTCCACATGTCGGACATCGCCTGGGGCATCTCCGGCGAGGACGCGCTCAACCTGCACCGCAAGGGTGAGGTCGTGAAGGCGATCGTGCTCGACATCGACGCCGAGAAGGAGCGCATCTCGCTCGGCATGAAGCAGCTCGAACGTGGCGGCCCGTCGGGCGCCCCGACCGCGGCTGCTGCGGCGGCAAGCGGTGACAAGCTCAACAAGAACGCGATCGTCACCGTCACCGTGCTCGAAGTCCGCGACCAGGGCCTCGAGGTTCAGGTCGGCGACGAGGGCGCGACCGGCTTCATCAAGCGCACCGACCTCGGCCGCGATCGCGACGAGCAGCGTCCGGAGCGTTTCCAGGTCGGCCAGAAGTTCGACGCGATGGTGACCGGCTTCGACCGCTCGAAAAAGCCGACCTTCTCGATCAAGGCGATGCAGATCGCCGAGGAGAAGCAAGCGGTCGCACAATATGGTTCGTCCGATTCGGGTGCGTCGCTCGGCGACATCCTGGGCGAAGCGCTCAAGGCGCGCGACACCAAGAAGTAAGTCTCGAAAATGGGCAGTATCCCTCTGATACTGCCCATTTTGGTGCCCATGGTGTCGAATCGGTCCTATTGTAAAACGTAGTTTCGGTTTATGGCGATCCCCAGGGAAGGTTGTCGTCGTGGCCAATCGGCTGTGTCGGCGATTGCGGGCGGCTGTGTGGTGTATCCTTGCAGTGGCCGATGTGGGGAGACCGAATTCAGATGATCCGCTCGGAATTGATTGAGAAGCTGTCGGCGGCCAACCCCGATCTCGCGGCGCGCGATGTCGAGGCGATCGTGACGACATTCTTCGATGAGATCGCCCGCCGCCTCGCCGCCGATGGCCGGGTCGAGTTGCGCGGCTTCGGCGCGTTTTCGACCCGCCCGCGCGATGCCCGGACCGGCCGCAACCCACGCACCGGTGAGTTGGTCGCGGTCGAGGCCAAGCGCGTGCCCTATTTCAAGCCCGGCAAGGAAATGCGGGTTAAGCTCAACGTTTGACCAAGGCGGCAGAGCCTAAGCGCTGCTTAGGATCGGACTCGCCGAGGGTCCGGCCGGCGGGCGCAAGCCCGGCCGACGTCATGCGATTTTAATCGCATGACG
>JBDSWC010000078.1:0-14391 GCA_039926845.1 Sphingomonas sp.
TGCCGTCCTGCTTCTCCAGCCCATAGGCAAGCGCCGCCGCGGTCGGCTCGTTGATGATGCGCAGCACTTCGAGGCCCGCGATCTGGCCGGCGTCCTTGGTCGCCTGGCGCTGCGCGTCGTTGAAATAGGCGGGAACGGTGATCACCGCCTGCGTCACGGTCTCGCCGAGATACGATTCGGCGGTTTCCTTCATCTTCTGCAGGATGAAGGCCGAGATCTGCGACGGCGAATAATCGGTGCCGCCCGCCTTGACCCACGCGTCGCCGTTCGATCCCTTAACGATCGCGTACGGCACCAGCTCGGTGTCCTTCTTGGTGATCGGGTCGTCGAAGCGGCGGCCGATCAGGCGCTTCACCGCGAACACCGTCGAATCCGGGTTGGTCACTGCCTGGCGCTTGGCCGGCTGGCCGATCAGCCGCTCGCCGTCCTTTGCGAAGGCGACGATCGACGGCGTGGTGCGCGCACCTTCCGCATTCTCGATCACCTTGGGCTTGCCGCCCTCCATCACCGCGACGCAGCTGTTGGTCGTGCCGAGATCGATACCGATTACTTTTGCCATTGGTCCTCTGTGGCCCCTCAATCAAAAAAACAACCAGCCCGCACCCCTCTCAAGAGGCAGTGCGAGCGCCTATCAGAGCGCGATATAGGAGGGCTTTCGCTTGCCGCAAGGATTCGCACGCCCTACGGATTTGGTGGATTTTCCCAGAGTGGGAGTGGGTTGCAGATGAAGACCGGATTGCTCGTTCCCGCCATCGTCCTGCTGGCGGCCTGCCAACAGCCTGCCGCTTTGTCGGTGGACAAGGCCTGGGTGCGATTGACCCCCGTGACGGGCGCTCCGTCCGCAGCCTATTTCACGTTGAAGGGCGGCGCCAAGGACGAGACGCTGACGTCTGTATCCGCGCCCGACGCGATGCGCGCAGAGATGCACGAGAACGTATCCAGGGCCGGCATCGAGAGCATGAACGAACTCAAACTCGTCGCCGTGCGTGCGGGCGGCGACGTCCCGTTCGCGCTCGGCGGCAAGCATGTCATGCTGTTCGGTCTCAAGCCGTCGGTACAGCCCGGCACGACCACGCCGCTGATCTTCTCCTTCGCCAGCGGGCAGAAGATCCCCGTGAGCGCGAAGGTCATGCCACCGGGCTCCTCGGCGCCGGCCGATTGAGCGACGCCCGCCCGCTGACCCCGGGGGAAACCGACCTCGCGCGGTCGATGTTCGGCGATTCGGTCGACTATGCGCCGGTGCGCATCGTGCTGGGCAAATGGGCGTTCTTTCAGCCGCGTAATGTCGTGATGAGCCCGCGCGGGCGAATCCACTTCCATCCCCACGGCACCGCCTATCGCGACGATTTCAGCCATGCCGATCTGGGCACGCAGGGCCTGTTCATCCACGAGATGACGCACGTCTGGCAGCATCAGTCGGGCATCTTCCTGCCGCTCAAGCGCGTGCCCTGGGCGCGATACGATTATAGCGTGAAGCCCGGCTGGCCGCTCCGCAAATACGGCCTCGAGCAACAGGCCGAGATCGTCCGCCACGCGTTCATGATCGGTCGCGGCGGAGCCTTCGCGGGCGCACCGCCGCTATCGCAATTGCAGACCATCCTGCCGTTCGACCCGTCGCACCGGATCGATCACGGGGTGGCGTAACGCGGCTTACGCGGCTAGGGACTGGTTACATAAGAAACTAGTTTCGCGGGGACGAGAACACACATGCCTATCCACGATCTGGCCCATTACGGCCTGTCGGCTGACCGCGGTTATCTGGCGCAGACGGAGATCGACGAGGTCACGTTGCCCGACGATTTCGCCGAGGTCGAGGAAGCCGCGGCAACGCTCTCCGAACTGCTGACCACCGGCCGCGTGCGGCGTTTCCTCAGCGCATTGCCGATCCCCGATATCGACGGCTTCCTCGCGCACGCGTCGGAGGCCGAGATCGGCGTCGCGATGGTGCGCTACTCGTTTCTGGCGCAGGCTTACGTTTGGGGCGCGGCAGATCCGCCGAAATATCTGCCGGTCACGCTCGCCCAGCCTTTGGTCAAGCTCAGCGACCATATCGGCTTCCCGCCGGTGATGAACTATGCCGGCTATGTACTGGACAATTGGTACCGCATCGACAAATCGGGCGGTGTCACGCTCGACAATATCGCGATGGACCAGAACTTCTTCGGCGGCCAGGACGAGAATTGGTTCGTGCTCGTCCATGTCGCGATCGAGGCGGTCGCTGGGCGCGCGCTCGACCTTGCGGTCAAGCTGGTCCGCGCCTCCGACGCCGGCGATGCGGCCGCAGTCGAAGCAATGCTGGTCGAGATGAACGGCGTCTGGGACGAAGCCAACGCGATCTTCGACCGCATGATCGATAAGTGCGACCCCTACATCTACTACAATCGCGTCCGCCCCTACATCCACGGCTGGAAGAACAACCCGGCGATGCCCGAAGGCCTGATCTACGAGGGCGTCGAGAAATTCGGCGGCAGGCCGCAACCTTTTCGCGGCCAGACCGGATCGCAAAGCTCGATCGTCCCCGCGATGGATGCGTTGTTCCAAGTCGTCCACACCAACGACGAACTGCGCGAGTTCCTGGCTGACCTCCACCAATACCGCCCGCGCACCCACCGCGCGTTCATTGAGGACCTCCAGGCGTCGAGTCACTTGCGCGAGTTTGCTAAGGGGCAATCCCAGAGCCTCAAGGACGCGTTCAACGCCTGCGTCGAGCAAGTCGCGCGGTTCCGCAGCCGCCACCTCGAATATGCGGCGAGCTACATCAACAAGCAGGCCAGTTCGGGCGCGGGCAACGATCCCGAGGTCGGCACTGGCGGCACGCCGTTCATGAAATATCTGAAGAAGCACCGCGACGAGAACCGCGCGCAGACGATCTAAGCGCCGGGCTGGCGCGTTAGCCGGATCGCAACTCGCCTCCGGCTAACGATAGCGCATGATCCACGACGCGCATGCTTTCCGCGGCGAATTCATCGATCTGTGTGCTCAAATCGAGTGCTGGGCGGTAACGGTAATCCGCAGCGCGCCTGCCTTGGCGAGCGGCAAGACCGACAAGATGCCGCACCTGCTGGGCCAGAAGCTCAAACTGATCGGCGAGTTGGCCGATGACGACACGGTGTTCGCAAGGCCCGCACGTATCCGGGATTTGCTCGAAGAGATCGCGCCGCTGATGAAACTACGCTCCGATCTGGCGCACGCATGCTTATCTCTCGCCAATGATGGCACGGACGAAATCTACGCTTTCGATTGCCGGTCGTCGCAGCGGGCTCCGCCGTTCCCAACCGTTTCTGGCTAAAGCGCGAGGAGACGCCAAATTTGCTCCGCGACCTGAAGAAACCGCGCAAAGAACTCGCCGATCAACAGTTGATAGGCTGAACGCGAAAAAAGCGCGGCGTCCGAAGACACCGCGCTCTTTATCGTCGGAACAGCTAGATCAAGCGATCGCGAAGCGAACCGTCGTGCGGCGACGCTGCGAGCGCATTGCACCACCAACAAGGCCGAAGCCCATGATCATCATCAGCCATGTCGCCGGCTCCGGAACGACCGGCGTCGCCTGTGCGGCGAAGGCGCGATACGCATCGGCGGTGCTGAAGCGGTAGCCGCTGTTGAGCTGCGCATCGAACGACGTCTGCCATCCGATCGTATCGAACGCCGCGATGTCGAGCGCAGTGACTTCCTGCAGCTGCCCACGGGCCGATGTCGGATCGAGGATGCCGATCTGCGGCACACCCGCGGCGCTGTCCTTATAGTGCGACGCCTGTCGGCCGTCACCGTTGCGCACGCCGGTCGCGAAGCGCGCGTCCTGACCGAGCGCCATCGTCACGCCCCCGTCGATCGAGAAATACGGCACGCCCTGCGTCGACCAGTCGAGCAGGCCCGGCTCCGAATAGCGGAACAAGTCGAGCTGCGTCATCACCGTGACGTTTTCCAGCGCCCCCGCGCGCGACAGCGTCGCCGAGGTCGTCGTTGAGCCGGGCGCCGGCGTGGTGTAGGCATCGACCGTGTCGACACCGCTGCGGAAACCGAGCGCGTGACCGATTTCGTGGATGGCGACGCCGATAAAGTCGAACGAGTTCGCGTCGATGCCGTCGGTCGGGTCGAAGTCGAACGAGAACGCATCGCTGAACGTGATGCTGCCATCGGCGAGGGCGAAATTGATCGTCTGGCCGTTGGCGTTCGTGGTCAGGCCAAGCGCTTTGTTGACCGATGTGTTGACCGACACCACCGAATTGTTCTGCGAACCGTCATTGTCGATACGCGTCGCGGTGTCGAGATAGCCCGTGCCGGCAGCGTTCAGGGCATTGGCCTGCGCGGTCACAGCGTTGACGCCGAATGCGCCCGCGCTGAGCGGACGCAACGTGGCGACGGCCGAGGCGTCGATGGTCGACGTAATGTGGGTGCCGAGCGCGCCGTAATAAGCGGAGTTGAACTGCAGCGCGGTCGTGCTGCCGGTCGACCCGAGGATACCGGTGCCCAGCGTGTTGAAGCCGATGTTCAGGTTGATCGTAACGTTGTTGGTCAGCACCGATGACCAATAGAGGGCTGCGATTTCGAAACCTTTGCGAGCGTTGGTGCCGAGCGCCGTGCCGCCGGTATCGTTCAACACGAAATTGGCCGCGTCGGCCTGTACGGATGCGGTCAGCGCGGCAGCCGCAACGGCCACGCGCAGGAATGTCTTCGTTTTCATTGCGACCCCCATGTTATCGTTTGCCCACCGCCGGGTTGATTCCCGTGCGCGAAAGCGGCGGCGTTAATGTGCCGTTAACCTGTTTTGGCGGGCCGTCCCGAGGGCGTCAAGTTATTCAATCCGCTTGGTGAAATTGCCCGTCCCAATTCAAGACAAGGGCAAAATAGCTGTCTGATCTAGAGCTGTCCGATGGCGATCGGCTTGTTTTTGTCGAGCTTCTTGGTCGCCTTGGGCATCGGATATTTGAGCCCGGTCGCACAATTGAACAGCACGACCTCGTCGTTCTCGTCGATCAACCCATCGACCAGCGCCTGACGATAGGCCGCCAGCGTCGCCCCGCCCTCAGGACATAGCAGCAGCCCGTCCTTCTTGGCGCAGTCGTCTACCGCCTTGAGGATCGCGGGGTCGCCTACCGCAAGCGCGCGCCCGCCGCTCTCGCGCACCGCGCGCAGGATCAGGAAGTCGCCGATCGCTTTGGGGACGCGGATGCCGGCAGCGACGGTATGCGCGTCCTCCCAACGTTCGGCATGTTCCTCCCCCGCCTCGAACGCGCGCACGATCGGCGCGCAGCCGCTTGCCTGGACGGCGAACATCTTGGGCCGCTCGGACCCGATCCAGCCGAGCGCTTCCATCTCGGCGAACGCCTTCCACATCCCGATCAGCCCGGTGCCGCCGCCGGTCGGGTAGAAGATCGCCTTGGGCAGCCGCCAGCCGAGTTGCGCGGCGAGCTCCAGCCCCATCGTCTTCTTGCCCTCGATCCGGTACGGCTCCTTGAGCGTCGAGAAATCGAACCAGCGCCCCTCGGCCGCGCCCTTCCCGACGATCGCGCCGCATTCGTCGATCAAGCCGTTGACGCGGTACACGCGCGCGCCTTGCAGCGCGATCTCGCGCACGTTGATCTCGGGCGTATCGTCGGGGCAGAAGACGATCGTCTCGATCCCGACGCGGCTGGCATAGGCGGCCAGCGCCGCGCCGGCATTGCCGTTGGTCGGCATCGCGATTTTGGTTACGCCAAGCTCCTTGGCCATCGCCACCGCCATGACGAGCCCGCGCGCTTTGAACGAGCCGGTCGGCAGCCGCCCCTCATCCTTGACCAGCACGTTCGGCCCGCCCGAGCGCGGGATCGGCACCAGCGGCGTCTCGATCTCGCCCAGGCTGACGATATTCTCGGTCCGCCGCACCGGCAGCAATTCGCGCCACCGCCACAGGTCCGTGGGTCGCGCCTCGACCATCGCGCGCGGCAGGAAGGCGCGGACCGACGGTAGGTCGTAACGCACGAGCAGCGGCTTGCCCGCCGTGGACAGGTTGTGGAGCTGGTCCGCCTCGTACCGCTCGCCGGTCAGCGAGCATTCGAGATGCGTGACGAAGGTCGGGCGGTCGGCGGTCAGGTTGTCGTTCATGGTGCCTCTAGCCCTCTCCCCCTCCGGGGAGAGGGTTGGGAGAGGGGCAGTGCCACATGCTCCGACGAGACTGCCCCTCTCCCGCCATCGCGTCGCTCGGCTGCCCTCTCCCCGGCGGGGAGAGGGCGAATAGTCACTCCGCCTTCTTCGCCACACCCACCAACGCGGGCCGCAGCAAGCGGTCGCGCAGCATGTACCCGGCCTGCATCTCCTGCACGATCGTGCCCGGCGCCTGGTCGCTCGGCAGTTCGAGCATCGCCTGGTGCTGGTTGGGGTCGAGCGGCAGGCCCATCGCGGCGATGCGGGTGATGCCGTTGCGCTGGAACACCGCATCCAGTTCGCGCTTGGTCGCTTCCAGTCCGACGATCAGCCCCTTGAGCCGCTCGTCGCCGCGCAGCTCCTCGGGGATCGCGGACAGCCCGCGCTCGAGATTGTCGGCCACCGACAGCACGTCGCGCGCGAACCCGGTGATCGCATAGGCGCGCGAATCGGCAGCCTCCTTCTCGGCGCGGCGGCGGACGTTCTGCGCTTCGGCGTGCGCGTACATCACCGCCGACCTGGCTTCGGCCAGCTCGGCCTCCAGCGCGGCGACGCGGTCATGCTCGGCGACTTCGGGCGCCTCCTCCGCGGTCTCGGTGCGCAGGTCTTCGGTCTCGATTTTGTCTTCTTCGGTCATCATTCTCTTCGTCTTGTTGAAGCCTCTCAACCGATCAAGCGGGAGAGGGTTGCGGCGGTGAAATCCACCATGGGCACGACACGCGCATAGTTCAACCGTGTCGGGCCGATCACGCCGACCACGCCGACCACGCGGCCGTCGATTCCGCGAAACGGGCGGGCGATCACCGACGAGCCGCTGAGCGCGAACAATTTATTCTCCGCCCCGATGAAGATCCGCGTCGAATCGCCGGTCCGCGCGCTGTCGAGCAACGTCGCGATCTCCTGTTTCCCTTCTAGATCGTCGAGCAAGTCGCGAACGCGCTCCAAATCCTCGGCCGCCGCGCCGTCGATCAGCCGCCCCTGCCCGCGCACGATCAGCACCGGGCGGCGGTCGCCATCCTCGCTCCACACCGCAATGCCCTGTTCGACCAATGCCGCCGCCGCCGTATCAAGCGCGGCGCGGTCGGCGGCCAGCTGGCGGTCGAGCCGCACCCGCGCCTCGGCAAGGGTCAACCCCGACAAGGTGGCCGACATATAGTTGCCCGCTTCGACCAGCGCGGACGGCGACGTGCCGGGCGCAAGATCGATCACGCGGTTTTCGACCTGGCCGTCATCGCCCACCAGGATCGCGAGCGCGCGCACCGGCGAGAGCGGCACGAAGCTGATCGAGCGCAATACCAATTCGGCTTTGGGGACCAGCACCAGCCCCGCGCAGGCCGACAGACCGGAGAGCGCCGCGGTGGTCGCGGCCAGCGCCTCTTCGACAGGCCCGACGCGCACCGCTCGCCCCTCGATCGTCGCGCGTTCCTCGGCAGAAGGCTCGGCGACGCGCATCATGCCATCGACGAACAGTCTTAGCCCGATATCGGTCGGCAACCGCCCGGCGGACGTGTGCGGCGCGGCGAGCAGCCCGAGCGCTTCCAGCTCGTGCATCACGTTGCGGATCGACGCCGGTGACAGGTGGAACGCCCCGGCCGAGGCGAGCGTCCGCGATCCGACCGGTTGGCCGGTGTCGAGATACCCCTCCACCACCGCGCGAAAGATGTCGCGCGCGCGGTCGCTGAGTTCGGTGATCGGTGGGGTGGACATGCGGCCGCCTATATGGGGCACGCCTGCACCCCGCTCAATGCGCGTTCGCGAATCCAGTAATGATACAATTAACCATAGTAATTAATCTAGAAGCAAAAATAGACTCAATTAATACGTCATTCATCATTTGGTCGCTGCGGCCGTAAAACGAAGGAATTGTTGTGAACAGGATTCTGGCGATAGGCGCGGCGACTGGCTTGATGATGGCGGCGTCGAACGCATCCGCCCAGGCGGTCACCGTGACCAACGTCGCCTTCACGCCCGGTTCGGTGACCGGCACGATCCACTCGTCGCTGTATAATGGCGATGCGGGCATCGGACGCTTCGAATTCAAGGGCAATTACGTCAGCGGCGGCGCGCCGCTCGACATTCTCACTTATTGCATCGACCTCGCGCACTCGGTGTCGCTCGGCAACGTCAACTACAACTCGTATACGATCATCCCGATCGCGTCGTACGCGTCGATGACCTCCGCCAAGGCCAATGCGCTCAACGCGCTGCTGACCAACGCCACGCCGTTGCTGAATTCAGCGGCCGGGCAGACCGCGATCAACATCTCGGCGGCGACCCAGATGGCGGTGTGGGAAATCATGTTCGAGACGCAGCCGGCCTGGTCGGTCACCAATGCGTCGAGCGCCTTGTACCTGACGGGTAGTGGCAGTCCGCTGACGACGGCCGAATCGCTCGCCAACACCTATCTGGGCAACGTCGCAAACAATAGCTGGGCGGTGAACAACGCCTACGACCTGAAGGTGCTCTATTCACCGACCCAGCAGAGCCAGGTGTTCCTGACACCGTCAGTGCCGGAGCCGGCGACCTGGGGCATGCTGGTGCTGGGCTTCGGGCTGGTCGGCGGCGCGCTGCGCACTCGCCGCCGCTCTGTCACTTTCGCAGCGGCGTAACTGCTGCGCATTCGACGGGCTTGGGGGCTCGCTCGTCGCAAGGGCCGTTCCGGCAACGCCGGGGCGGCCCTTTGTTTTGGGGGCGCGAAGGGGTGACACCGTAAGCGGTCGCGGGTAGGCGCAGCGCTTGTTCAAGGAGACCCCCATGCGCCCCAGCGGCCGTGCGCCCGACCAGATGCGCGCTATCACGATCGAGCCCCATTTCACCCGCCACGCCGAAGGATCGGTGCTGATCGGGTTCGGCGACACCAAGGTGTTGGTCACCGCCAGCGTCGAGGATCGCTTGCCGCCGTGGCTGCGCGGCAAAGGCCAAGGCTGGGTCACCGCCGAATACGGCATGCTGCCGCGCGCGACGCACACGCGCGGCAACCGCGAGGCGGCACGCGGCAAGCAATCGGGCCGCACGCAGGAAATCCAGCGGCTGATCGGGCGCAGCTTGCGCGCGGTCACCGACCTCAAGCTGCTCGGCGAGCATCAGATCACGCTCGATTGCGACGTCATCCAGGCCGATGGGGGCACCCGCACCGCCGCGATCTCCGGCGCATGGGTCGCGTTGCGGCTGGCGGTCAACGGCTTGCTCAAGGACGGCAAGATCGCCGCCGACCCGCTGACGCAGAAGGTCGCCGCGGTCAGCTGCGGCATCTATCAAGGCACCCCGGTGCTCGACCTCGACTACGACGAGGATTCGAACGCCGACGCCGACGCCAATTTCGTGCTGCTTGAAAACGGCAACATTGCCGAGGCACAGGCGACTGCCGAGGGCGCGACGTATGATGAGGAAGCTCTTTTGCGCTTGCTGCGTTTGGCACGGATCGGCTGCAACGACATCTTCGCGGCCCAGGCAAAGGCGATCGCGTAATGAGCGGCGAAGGCGAAGTCCCCCAGGCGATCCGCAAGCTCGCCCCCGGCAAGCTGGTCATCGCCAGCCATAACGAGGGCAAGGTCAGGGAAATCCGCGCGCTGCTCGCGCCGTACGGGATCGAGCCGGTGTCGGCCAAGTCGCTCGACCTGCCCGAGCCCGAGGAAACCGGCACGACCTTCGTCGCCAATGCCGAGCTGAAGGCGATGCAGGCCGCCGATCTGTCGGGGCTCCCCGCGCTGGCCGACGACAGTGGGCTATGCGTCGAAGCGCTCAACGGCGACCCCGGCATCTTCTCCGCGCGCTGGGCGGGTGAGGCGAAGGACTTCGGCCATGCGATGCAGCTGGTCGAGGACAATCTCCAGAAACTCGGGCCCGATGTCGATCGCGACGCGCATTTCGTCTGCGCCCTCGCGCTGGCGTGGCCCGACGGGCACGTCGAATGGTTCGAGGGGCGGGTCGACGGCCTGCTCGTCTGGCCCCCTCGCGGCGACAACGGCTTCGGCTATGATCCGATGTTCGTCCCCGACGGCCACGACCGCACGTTCGGCGAGATGGCGGCGGACGAGAAGACCCCGCTCACGCACCGCGCGGACGCCTTCAGGCAGTTGGTTGCGGCTGTGCTCTAATAGGGCTTTTGCCCGGGCACATTGCCCGCCGGGCTGTAGCGGCAAACGAGATATTCCTGCCCCTCGCGGTGCGACAGGCCGCAGCCGATCCGCGCCGTCGCCCGCCACACCATCTGGGCGTAATGCCCGACATCCTGCCAGCGCCCGGTGCGGCTGAAGTTCGGGCTCGGGCGGTTGGCGAAATCGCGCTTTTCCGCGACCCAGAAGCCGACCATGTCGAGATAGCCGTAGAGCCCCTCGACCCCCGACAGCATATTCTCGCCTTCGCCCGCCGGATCGCGCCCGCGGGGCCAGGTGGAATGTTCGTAGCGGCCGGTGCGCGCGATATGATCAGCCCAGTCCTGCGCATCGTCGGCAAGCTTATCGTCCCACGCGAGCGGCGGCACCCCGATCGCGTCGCGCGCGTCGTTGTGCGTATCGATCATCGCTTGCTTGAACGCGCGATATCCGTCGTCCGACGGCACCGCGCCGAGCAACGGCACCGCCGCCAGCACGCCCAAAACTTTCCAACCCCGCATGCAATCGGCATAGCGCGGGCAAGATGAACCAAACCCAAACGCCGCTGGCGCTTTACGTCCACTGGCCGTTCTGCGTGTCGAAATGCCCGTATTGCGACTTCAACAGCCATGTCCGCGACACCGTTGATCAAGCGGCGTGGCGCGACGCGCTGCTCGCCGATCTGGCGCATGAGGCGCGGGCGTTGCCGGGGCGGACGTTGGGGTCGATCTTCTTCGGCGGCGGCACGCCCTCGCTGATGCCGCCCGCGACGGTCGCGGCGGTGCTGGATGCTGCGGAAGCCGCCTGGGGTTTCGCGCCCGATATCGAGATCACGCTGGAGGCCAACCCCTCGTCGGTCGAGGCCGCGCGGTTCGCCGACCTCGCCGCGTGCGGGGTCAATCGCGTCAGCCTCGGGCTGCAGGCGCTCGACGATGCCGCGCTCGCGTTTCTCGGCCGCGCGCACGACGTTGACGAGGGGCTGGGTGCGCTGGACATTGCGCAGCGCGTGTTCGACCGGGTCAGCTTCGATCTGATCTATGCCCGGCCCGATCAATCGTTAGGCGACTGGCACGCCGAGCTGACTCGTGCGCTGGCGTTCGGGACCGAGCACCTCTCGCTCTACCAGCTCACCGTCGAGCCCGGCACGCGCTTCGCCACCGCGGAACGCGAAGGCCGGCTGGCGCTGCCGGATTCCGACCGTGCTGCGGACTTGTTCGCGCTCACCCGTGAGACGACGGCCCGCGCGGGTCTGCCCGCTTACGAAATCTCCAACCACGCGCGGCCGGGGGCGGAGAGCCGCCACAACCTGACTTATTGGCGCTACGGCGACTATGCCGGGATCGGCCCCGGCGCGCACGGGCGGCGCCATGGCTTCGCGACGCAGCGGCGGCGCAAACCCGAAAACTGGATCGATGCGGTCGCGCGCAACAGCCATGGCATCGAGATCGAGGAGCGGCTTACGCCTGGGGAGCGCGCAACCGAGGCGATGCTGATGGGGTTGCGGCTGGCGGAAGGGATCGACCTGACGCGCATCGCGGCGCTCGGCGAGCGGCCGGTCGAGATGCTGGTCGACACGCGCAAAGTCGCGATGCTGGCTGATCAGGGCCTCGTCGCGATGGAGGGCACACAGCTGCGCGCGACCGACGCCGGCATGCCGGTTCTCAACGCGATCCTGGCCGAAGTCGTCGATGTGCGCGAGGCGGCGTAAGAAAAGACTGGCAATGTAGGATTTCGACTGGCACGCCACCTTTGCTCTTTGACATCGCCGTCCTCAGCCCGCCGATGCGGGCGAAGTTTAAAAATAACGCCGTTTATCGCTAACTTTCGTCGGCCTAGAACCCGCTCGGCGCCGGCGACACCGTCACCGTCGTCCCGCCGCGCACCTCCTGCACCTCGAGCGCGCGTTCGGCGACGCCGTTGCCGCCGAAGCGGAAAGCGCCGTCGATCCCGGCGAACCCGCCCGAATCGCGGAGGCGATTTTCGGGGAACGGTCGGCCGATCGGCCAATCGCGCGCGATGCGGATCGTCAGCAGCACCGAATCATATCCCATGCTCGACAAGCGATACGGCCCGACCCCGAACCGCGCGCGGTATTTGGTCGCATATTGGCGATAGAGCGTGTTGCTGACGCTGGCGAACCACGCGCCGTTCAGTGCGGGCCGCGTACCGATCGTCGTATCGTTGTTCCAGCGTTCGGTGCCGAGCACCTTCGCGCCGCCCTGGCCGCCCTTGCGCATCAGCGGCACGACGCCGGCGGCCGCGGCCGCATCGTCGGCGATCAACACAGCACCGACCGGGCCCGATCGGCCGAGCCGCGCTGCCGCCGCGGTGATCGACGCGACCGACCGGTCATAGGGCTGGAGCGAGATCACCTGACCCTTCGCATCCTCGACCGCGCGCAGGAACGAGGTCGAGGCGCGCTGGCCGTAGACGCCGTTGGCGACCAGCCCGCCGTAGGTCGTGATCCCCTGGCTGCGCGCATAATCGACCACGCGTTCGATCGATTGACCGGGCGAATAGCCCATCAGATACGCGCCCGACCCGGCGATGCTGCTATCGTTGGAAAAGCTGATCACGGTCACGCCGGCGCGCTTTGCGACCGGCAGCACTGCGCGCACGTCCTCCGCCAGCAACGGCCCGAGAATCAGTCGCGCGCCCTCGTCGATCGCCTTCTGCGCCGCCGCCGCCGCGCCGGTTGCGGTGTCGTAGGTGGTGATGCGAAGCACGGCATTGTTGGTGTCGAGCAGCGCCAGCTGAGTCGCGTTGGCGATGCTTCGCCCGACCGCGCCGTTGGGGCCGCTCATCGGCACCAGCAGCGCGACCATATGATGATCGGAATCGGTCGGCAGGCCGGGCATGATCGCCGGCTCGAGCGGCGGCGCGACCACGGCGGGCCCCGGGGGTGGGCCCGCGGTGCGCGGCACGACGGTCGAACAGGCCGAGACAAGGATCGCGACGGCGAGCAGCGCAACGCGCCGAACACCCAAGAAGCGTTGCCCTATGGTTGCACCCTCTGCCATGACGATCCCCTGATGACTGATACTCTTGCACCCGGTCTCTACATCGTCGCGACCCCGATCGGCAATCTCGGCGACTTGTCGCCGCGCGCCGCGCACGTCCTGACGAATGCCGCGCTGATCGCGGTGGAGGATACCCGCGTGACCGCAGGGCTGCTGCGACATATCGGCGTCAAGCGCCCGATGATCGCGTATCACGATCACAATGCCGACCGCGTCCGGCCCGGTCTGGTCGCGCGACTCGGGAGTGAGGCGATCGCGCTGGTCAGCGACGCGGGGACGCCGTTGATCTCCGACCCCGGCTACAAACTCGTCCGCGATGCGAGAGCGGCAGGTCATGCGGTAGTGACGATCCCCGGCCCGTGCGCAGCGGTCGCGGCGCTGACGCTGGCGGGGTTGCCGACCGACCGCTTCCTGTTCGTCGGGTTCCTGCCCTCCAAGGCCGGCGCGCGCGCCGAAGCGCTTGCCGAAATCGCCGCGATCCGGGCGACCTTGGTGTTCTACGAATCGGGGCCGCGGCTGGCCGCCTCGCTGACAGCGCTGGCGAACGGGCTCGGCGACAGGGAGGCGGCGGTGACGCGCGAATCGCAGGTCGACGGCCGGTGAAGGGTCCAGCGGTACTCGCCACGTGATGCGTTCGTGCTAC
This sequence comes from Sphingomonas sp., assembly GCA_039926845.1. Classification (GTDB taxonomy): domain Bacteria; phylum Pseudomonadota; class Alphaproteobacteria; order Sphingomonadales; family Sphingomonadaceae; genus Sphingomonas. The sequence goes on from JBDSWC010000078.1 coordinate 13,878, forward strand.
GCATTTGTAGCTCACACCCTGCACAACCTAACCGCACGTTTGTGGAATGCCAGAATGTTTGCTCTGTAAGTCTATGGTATGTAGAGAGTTACCAATTCGAGACATTAGTGGCCTCGCGGCAGGAAGTGTGCATAGGCAAACCAAGTTGTTTTCGCGGTGGGCCGACGCCTTCCCGTCGTCCCTGCCCGCTCGACGTCGAGCGAACCCAGTCCCGAAAAAACCATGTTGCGTTTACCCTCCCTCGCACGCGCTTGCGCAGTTGCACTCATCGGCCTCAGTGCGTCCACCGCCGGTGCGCAGGTCCAGGACGGAAGCTTCGAGAATCCGAGCATCAGCAACTATCAGTACTTCTTGGGTCTCGTGGGTTCGTGGTCGTACTTCGGCGGCGCCGGACTCGTGAACATCTCTGGCGGCCCCACGGCGTTCAACGCCCCCGGGGCAATCAGCGGCAGCCAGGTCGCGTTCATTCAGGGCAACGGCTCGGCCGTCGAGCAGAACCTCGCCACGCTGGCAG
>JBDSWC010000079.1:0-33571 GCA_039926845.1 Sphingomonas sp.
TCACCGAACTCGCCTCCGCCAAGATCAACCTAGCGTTGCACGTCCGCGCGCGGCGGCCGGATGGGTATCACGAGATCGAGACGCTGTTCGCGTTCTGCCGCGACGGGGACCATCTGGAGGTCGAGGAGACGAAGGGCGACCGGCTGACGATAGCCGGCCCGTTCGCCGAGGGGCTTTCCACGACCGACAATCTCGTTCTCGCCGCACTGACCGCGATGCGCGAATTCGGTGATATCCCGCCATTGCACATCACGCTGACCAAGAACCTGCCGGTTGCGGCCGGGATCGGTGGCGGATCAGCCGATGCCGCCGCAATGATCCGACTGCTCGATCGCCACTACGTCCACAAAGGCGACCAGAAAGAGCTGGTGCTTGCCACGGCGCATCTCGGCGCGGATGTGGGCGCGTGCATCGTCGGCCGCACCCGGATCGGGGAGGGTGTCGGCACCGACCTACACATGGCGCCTGACGATCTGAGCGGTTGCCCGGTGCTGCTGGTCAATCCGCGCGTGCCGCTCGCGACCGGGCCGGTCTTCAAGGCGTGGGACGGTGTCGATCGTGGTGGGTTGCCGCAAGGTACGGCACGAGAAATAGCGATAGCCGGTCGCAACGATCTGGAAGTGCCGGCGATCCGACTGTGTCCGGCGATCGCCGATGTCTTGGCAGCGCTGCGGCGGACCGACACCTGGCTGACCGGCATGTCGGGGTCTGGCGCGACGTGCTTCGCGCTGTTCGAAAGCGAAGCCGCTCGAGCTGAAGCTCACGCCGCGATCACTGAGGCGAAACCGAACTGGTGGTGTCTCGAATCGATACTCGCGTGACAGCTATCCGTACCGTCGCGGGATTGGCAGCAACGCCTTAACCATCGTCACGCGCCGGAAACCTCACCTGGCCCCACTCTTGCTCCGCGACGGCCACGCCGGTCCGTCAAAGCGACGCGCCGGCGCATGGTCTCCGGCCCGCCGGATGTCATGGCCGGGGAGGCTGATCCCGTCCCCGGCCTCACCATCCGCGCAACGGACTTGCGCAAACGGGCGTTCCCGCGACATAGGCTGTCGCGCCATGACCAATCGTTTCGACAAATCAACCCTCCCGAGCCGCCACGTCTCGGTCGGCCCCGAACGCGCCCCGCACCGCAGCTATTATTACGCGATGGGCCTGACCGAGGAGGAGATCGCCCGCCCGTTCGTCGCGCTCGCTTCGGCAGGCAACGACAGCGCACCGTGCAACACCCTGCTCGACGTTCAGGCCGACGCCGCGCGCGCAGGCGTCATCCAGAATGGCGGGATGCCGCGCCGCTTCAACACGATCACCGTCACCGACGGGATCGCGATGGGACACCAGGGGATGAAGTCCTCGCTGGTTAGTCGCGAGGTTATCGCCGATTCGGTGGAGCTCAGCGTCCGCGGCCATTGCTATGACGCACTGGTCGGGTTCGCCGGGTGCGACAAGTCGCTGCCAGGCATGATGATGTCGATGCTCCGGCTCAATATCCCGAGCATCTTCGTCTACGGCGGATCGATCCTGCCTGGCCGTTTCCACGACAAGGACATCACCGTCGTCGACGTGTTCGAAGTGGTCGGCCGCTTCGCCGCGGGCACCTGCCCGATCAGCGAAGTCCACGCGATGGAAAAGGTCGCCTGTCCCGGCCACGGCGCGTGCGGGGGTCAGTTCACCGCCAACACCATGGCGTGCGTCGGCGAAGCGATCGGATTATCTTTACCGAACAGCAACATGGTGCCGGCTCCTTATTCGACGCGCGAACAGATCGCGGTCGCTGCGGGACACCAGGTGATGGAGTTGCTCGAGCGCAATCTGCGCCCGCGCGACATCTGCACGCGATCAGCCTTCGTCAACGCCGCGCGTGTCGTCGCAGCGACCGGCGGCTCGACCAACGCGGCGCTCCACTTGCCCGCGATGGCGAGCGAGGCGGGGATCGAGTTCGACCTGTTCGACGTCGCCGAAGCGTTCAGGTCGACGCCTTATATCGCGGATCTCAAACCCGGCGGGCAATATGTCGCGAAGGATATGTACGAGGCCGGCGGCGTCTACATGCTGATGAAGACGATGCTCGACAATGGCTTGCTCGACGGCGAGTGCCTGACCGTAACGGGAAAGACACTGGGCGAGAATATCGATCAGGTGACGTGGAATCCCGATCAGAAAGTCATCTACGACGTAAAGACGCCCATTAGCCCCACCGGTGGTGTAGTCGGGTTGCGCGGATCGCTCGCCCCTGAAGGTGCGATCGTCAAGGTCGCGGGGATGCACCGCCTGCAATTTACTGGCCCCGCGCGGTGCTTCGATTGCGAAGAGGATTGCTTCGCGGCGGTCGAGGCGCGCTCGATCAACGAGGGCGAGGTGCTGATCATCCGCTACGAGGGGCCGAAAGGCGGTCCGGGCATGCGGGAAATGCTATCGACGACCGCGGCGCTCTATGGGCTCGGCATGGGCGAGAAGGTCGCGCTGATCACCGATGGCCGTTTCTCGGGCGCGACGCGGGGATTCTGCATCGGCCATGTCGGGCCCGAAGCCGCCGATGGCGGCCCGATCGCGCTGATCGAGGACGGCGACACGATCCGCATCGACGCCGAGGCCGGGACGATCGACCTTCTCGTCGCCGACGATGTGCTCGCCACCCGCCGCGCCGCATGGAAGCCACGGGTCAACGGCTACCAAGCGGGCGCCCTGTGGCGCTATGCCCGCAACGTCGGTCCCGCGTCGCAAGGCGCCGTCACGCATCCCGGGGCTGCGGCGGAGACACACGTTTATGCGGATATCTAGCGCGGTTCTCGGAGCGTTGGCGCTAACGGCATGCAGTCGGCAGCCATCCGATGACAGCGCGCAGATCGAAAACGCTCAGACGCAGTTGGCTAGCGAGGAGCGAATCGAGTGCGCCGCTGCAGGGGTCGCCACGTTCGCGCGCGACTGCACCGTCGAACGCACCCAGGCCGCGGAAGGGCTGGTCCTGACGGTCCGCCGTCCCGACAATGGCTTTCGCCGCTTGCTGGTGGTCGGCGACGGCCGCGGCGTGATTGCCGCCGACGGCGCGGAGGCGGCCACCGTGACGCTGATCGGCGACGGCCGGATCGAAGTCGCGATCGGCGGCGATCGTTACCGCCTGCCAGCGACGGTGAAAGCCAAGGCGCCCAAGTGATCCCGATCGACGGCCAGCCGATCCTGACCGCCGCGCAGATGCGCGCGGCGGAAGAACGGGCGATCGCGGCGGGGTCGAGCGTCGAGCAGTTGATGGAGCGCGCCGGGGCCGGGGTCGCCGAAGCCGTCCGCCGCCTTGCCGGCGGGTCGCCGGCGCTGGTGTTGTGTGGGCCGGGTAATAATGGCGGCGACGGTTATGTCGCGGCGCGAGTGCTGGCGGCGAATGGCGTGGCAGTTCGCGTTGCTGCCGCTGGCGAACCGAAGAGCGAAGCTGCCATCGCTGCGCGGGGGCGGTGTGACGCGCCAATCGAGCATCTCGACCTGGCGCAGGACGCGCCGATCGTCGTCGACGCGCTGTTCGGCACGGGGCTGTCGCGTCCGCTCGACGCCGCATTGCGGAACTTGCTCGAGAGGCTGGTGGGCGCTTCGCGGTTATCGTTGGCGATCGACCTGCCGAGCGGCGTTGCGACTGACGACGGTGCGTTACTCGGCGCGGTCCCGCAATTCGACCTCACGCTCGCGCTTGGCGCGCTCAAGCCGGCGCATGTGTTGCAACCGGCGGCATCGCCATGCGGGACGGTGCGGCTGATCGACATTGGCTTGAATGATATAACCAGCCAATGCCGCGTGCTGGCTAGGCCGGATCTTGCGCCACTGCCGGCAGATTCGCACAAATACTCCCGCGGCATGGTGGTTATCGTCGGCGGCGAGATGCCCGGTGCGAGCGCGCTAGCAGCAGAAGCGGCGATGCGTGCCGGCGCTGGTTATGTCGTGCTGTTCGGTGAGCATGTAACAGCGGACGTGCCGCACGCCTTGGTACGCCGGAAATGGTCGCCGGCGGCGTTACGCAAAGCACTCGACGGCAAGAAGGCAGCGGCGATCGTCGTCGGGCCGGGTCTAGGGCGCGGGAAAGAAGCCGAGCGGAAGCTCGATGCTGCCATCGCCGCCGGCTTCCCGCTCGTGATCGACGGTGACGCACTGCACTTGCTCGACGCGAGCCGGTTGAAAGCTCTCGCCAGGCGATCGGGCGCGACCGTGCTCACGCCGCACGCCGGCGAGTTCAAGGCCGCTTTCGGTGCCTATACCGGCAGCAAGATCGATGCAGCGCGCCGCGCGGCGACCCGGTCGGGTGCGACGGTCGTATTCAAAGGTCCCGATACCGTCCTCGCCACACCCGCTGGCGACGCGACCGTCGCGCCGACGGCGACTCCCTGGCTGTCCACCGCCGGTACCGGCGATGTTCTCGCGGGAGCCATCGGTGCGATGATCGCCGCCGGCCAATCGCCCGCGACTGCGGTCTGGATGCACGCCGCGGCCGCTCAGCGCTTGGGCGTGGCGTTCATCGCCGATGACCTTGCGCGCGAGTTGAGCGCGGTGCGCGCGTCGCTATGAACGCCGCTACGATCGTCCGCGTCGCCGCGCGGGGGGATGGCGTCACCATCGACGGCCGCCATGCCGCGCTGGCGGCGCCGGGGGATATCCTCAACCCCGACGGAACGCTGACGCCTGGCCCGCACCACCGTGTGCCGCCCTGCCGTCATTTCCCGATATGCGGCGGGTGCCAGCTCCAGCACCTCGACGATGCCGCCTACGCGCAGTTCGTCACCGACCGTATCGCCGGCGCGCTGGCGGCGCACTATCTGGAAACCGAGATCCGCGCCCCGATCCTGTCGCCGCCGCGCACCCGCCGACGCGCGACGCTTCACGCCGAGGCGAAGGGTGGCCGCGTAACCATCGGATTTGCTGAGCAATCGAGTCACGCGCTGGTCGACATCCAGGAATGCCATATCCTCGCGCCGGAATTGTTCGCGGTCGTCGCGCCCTTGCGCAAGCTGCTGGCGCGACTGGGGATGAAGCGCCGCGCCGACGTCCAGATGACATTATGCGACCAAGGCGTCGATTTGCTGGTTGGGGCGCGCGCCGATGGGCTTGCGGCGGCGGAAGCGATCAACACGTTCTGCCAGGACCACGGTATCGCGCGATTGGCTGTCGACGACGGGATGGGCCCGGAAACGCGCTGGGAGCCCGAACCGGTGACGGTGACGCTCGGCGGCGTGCCGGTGCCCTTTCCGCACGGCGCATTCCTCCAGGCGACCGCCGACGGCGACGCGGCGTTGGTCGCAGCGGTGCGTGAGGCTGTCGGGCAAGCCAGTGTGGTCGCCGACCTGTTCGCCGGGCTCGGCACCTTCGCGCTGTCGCTTGAGGGCAAGGTTTATGCGGCTGAAGGCGCGCGTGACGCCATCCTCTCGCTCAGGAGTGCCGCTGCACGGGCTGGACGCCAAGTCTTTGCCGATCATCGCGACCTATACCGTCGCCCGCTGACCGTCGAGGAACTAGGCCGGTTCGACGCGATCGTACTCGATCCGCCACGCGCGGGCGCGCGCGACCAGGCAGCGGCGCTTGCAGTCGCCAAGACGCAAACCGTCGCCTACGTATCATGCAATCCCAGCAGTTTTGCTCGCGATGCTAAAATGATGTGCGAAGGCGGTTACCGGCTCGACTGGGTTCAGCCGGTGGGCCAGTTCCGCTGGTCGACCCATGTCGAACTGGCGGCGCGGTTCAGCCGTCAGGGATAGTCCGCGCGCAGAAAATACAACCCGTCGGGCGGCGCGTTGAAGCCTAAAGTCGCACGATCTGCTGCCTCCAGCGCAGCCTTGAGGTCGCCTCGAGTCCATTTACTTTGGCCAACGAGCGCCAGGCACCCGACCATCGACCGCACCTGGTGATGCAGGAACGATCGCGCCGACGCGAACACGCTGATCCGGTCGCCCGCCGCCGTGACATCGAGCCGGTCGAGCGTCTTGACCGGGCTGTCCGATTGGCAATGCGCCGAGCGAAAGGTGGTGAAGTCATGCTGCCCGACCAGCTGCTGCGCGGCGTCGTGCATCGCCGCGGGGTCGAGGTCCTGCGGTACTCGCCACGCAAGCCCGGTCTCCCAGGTCAGCGGCGCGCGCCGCATGACGATCCGGTATTCGTAGTGCCGCGCAAGGCACGAGAAGCGTGCGTGCCAATCGTCGGGCACGACTTCGCACGCGAGCACCGCGACCGGATCGGGCCGCAGCCGCGCGTTGAGCGCCTCCATCAGCCGAAACGGCGTGATCGCGCGCGCGACGTCGAGGTGCGCACGCATCCCCAGGCCGTGTACCCCCGCATCGGTGCGTCCGGCGGCATGGACGGTCACCGCCTCGCCGGTGATCTCGTTCGCCGCGCGCTCGATCGCGGCTTGAACGCTCGGGCCGTGATCCTGCCGCTGCCAGCCCATGAACGGGCGGCCGTCATATTCCACTGTTAGCGCGAAGCGCGTCACAACCGGGTGCCGGGCGGCACGGAAAACCCGCGCAAAAGCTCTTCCGATGTCATGACGCCTCGGCCCGATCGCTGGACGAGCGTGGGCACGATCAACCCCTCGCCGCATTCGATCTCCAGCCGATCCCCCAATACCAGGCCACCCCGGCGAAGGCCGGGGCTCAGCTGCGAGCGTTCCGATGTGGGGCCGCCGCCTTCGCCGGGGTGGGCTGTGGCTGTGACGACGCGGATGCGCTCGCCGTTCACCTCGAAAAAGGCCCCCGGCGGGTTGAAAGCGCGGATCTGGCGCTCGACCAGTTCGGCCGGCTGCATGAAGTCGAGTCGCATCTCTGCCTTGTCGATCTTTTTCGCATACGTGAGGCCCTCATCGGGCTGCGGTTGTGGCGGAAAGCCGTCAACGTCGGTCAATACGCTCGCCATCAGTCTAGCACCCATCTCGCTGAGCTCGGCGGTCAGTTCGCCCGCTGTCTTGCCGTCGATCGGGGTGCGCTCCTCAAGCAGCACGGGGCCGGTGTCCAACCCCGCCTCCATCTGCATGATGCCGACCCCGGTTTCGGCGTCACCGGCCAGGATCGCCCGCTGGATCGGTGCGGCGCCGCGCCAGCGGGGGAGCAGCGAGGCGTGAACGTTGAGGCAGCCAAGCCGCGGCGCATCGAGAACGGCCTGCGGCAGGATCAAGCCATACGCGGCGACCACGGCCACATCGGCATCGAGCGCCGCGAAATCGGCCTGCGCCTCGGCATTCCGCAGCGACACCGCCGTCCTGACTGCTATCCCCAACGCCTCGGCGCGCGCGTGAACAGGGGACGGCGTCAATTCCTTGCCCCGCCGCCCACCAGGCCGCGGCGGCTGGCTGTACGCCGCAACCACCTCGTGCCCCGCCGCGACCAGCGCGTCGAGCACCGGAACGGCGAAATCGGGCGTGCCCATGAAGACGATCCGCATGGGGCGCTCATCGCCGCTTGGCAGGGGGGCAGGCAACCCCCTATCTGTGCCGTCATGGCATCGCAGGAAATCGAGGCGCTGACGCAAGCCCTGGCGCGGCTCCCCGGGCTCGGCCCGCGGTCGGCGCGGCGCGCGGTGTTGCACCTGCTCAAGAAGCGGGAAGGGGCCTTGGCGCCGCTCCTGTCGGCACTCGAGGCGGTCGACCGGCGTCTCGCGACTTGTTCGACTTGCGGCAACATCGACACGAGCGATCCGTGCGCAGTGTGCGCCGACCCGCGCCGCGACCAGCGCAGCCTGTGCGTGGTCGAGGAAGTCGCCGATCTGTGGGCGCTCGAACGCTCGCGGTTGTTCCCTGGGCGCTATCACGTGCTCGGCGGTCGGCTGTCGGCGCTCGACGGGGTGCGGCCCGAGGATCTTGGCATTGCCAGGCTCGTCCAGCGGGTCGAGGCTGGCGGGATTGACGAGGTCGTTCTGGCGATGAACGCGACGCTGGAGGGGCAGACGACCGCGCATTACATCGCCGAGCGGATCGAGCAATTCCCGGTGCGGCTGACCCAGCTCGCGCACGGCCTGCCGGTCGGCGGCGAGCTCGACTATCTCGACGAGGGCACGCTGGCCCAGGCGATGCGTGCCCGGCGACCGGTCGCTTGACGGGAGCCGGGGGCTTTTCTAGCTGACCCGCCATGACCCTCCTCACCATCCTCGAAGTCCCCGATCCCGGCCTGCGCGCCGTCGCCAAGCCGGTCGACGCGATCGACGCCGCCGTCCGCGCGACGGTCGCCGACATGTTCGAGACGATGTACGACGCGCGCGGCATCGGTCTCGCTGCGACGCAGGTGGGGATCGAGCAACGCATCTTCGTGATGGACCTGCAGGAGCCGGAAGAAGAAGACGGGGAGCCAGTTCGCAAGCCGTTGGTGTTTATAAATCCGCAAATTCTGTCAGTTAGCGATGAAACTTCAGTCTATAACGAAGGTTGCCTATCGATCCCCGAGCAATATGCCGAGGTCGAGCGCCCCACGCGCTGCCGCGTCAAATGGCAGGACGAGGACGGCAAGGGCCATGAGGAGGAGTTGGACGGCCTGATGGCGACATGCGTCCAGCACGAAATCGATCACCTCAACGGCGTGCTGTTCACCGATCACATCTCGAAGCTCAAGCGCGACATGCTGATGAAAAAGCTCGCGAAGCTGCGGAAGGCGGCTTAGCTATCACGCCCATTCATCACGCTTGGCTTCCCGCCGGTGGCGGCCGATTTTGCGAGCCGTTGCGTGAGGCAGACGGGTTTCGAAATGCTTGGTGTAAATTTGGCAGGTGTAGTCATCCAGCCTGGCCCCGCGTCTTAGCCAATAGCGATAACGCTGCAGGTCGCCGCGGTTGAAGTAAGAAATAGCGAACGAGTGAGCGGCACGCGCGCCCTCGACTCCGCCCTTCCGCCAGACACGATAATAGAGATTGGCTGCCGCGTAGGGATCACCAATGCCGTCCAGATCGCGGGGATCGTTGCCTTCGGTGTACCAATGTCCAAGCGCTATCATTGCGCCAGCGTGCCCGCGCAGCATCAGGTGCCGCATTAGCGGGACCCAGAAGCCGCGCGCTCTCCCGTCCTGAATATTTAGCGCCTTTAGATAAAGGGCGTTATCATCCATCAAAACAATCCTTCAATCTCTCCCGACGCACCGATCCTAATCCCCTCCGCCGCCGGCACGCGCGGCAAGCCTGGCATCGTCATGATCTCCCCGCAGATCGCCACAACGAACCCCGCGCCCGCCGCCAGCCTCACCTCGCGCACCGGCACGCTGTGGCCGGTCGGCGCCCCGAGCGCGGCCGGGTCGGTGGAGAAGCTGTATTGCGTCTTCGCCATGCAGACGGGGAGGTGGCCGTAGCCCGCCTCTTCCCAGCGTGCGAGTTGCGCCATCACGCTTGGCTCGGCGGTGGCGTGTTCGGCGCGGTAGATGCGCGTCGCGATGGTGTTGATCTTGTCGAACAGCGATAAATCGTCGTCGTAGAGCGGGGTGAATTGCGACGGCGCGTCGGCCAGTTCGGCCACCACTTTCGCGAGGCCCTCCGCCCCCGCGCCGCCGTCGGCATGGTGCGTGCAGATCACTGCTTCGCACCCGTGCGCCTTGGCGATAGCGATCACTTCGGTCAATTCGGCGTCGGTGTCGGTGGGAAAGCGGTTGATCGCGACCACGGTCGGCACGCCGAACTGGCGGACATTCTCGATATGCCGCGCCAGATTGACCCCGCCGCGCGTCACTGCGGCGACGTCTTCGCCGGCAAGATCGGCCTTCGCCACGCCGCCATTCATCTTGAGCGCGCGCGCGGTCGCCACGATCACGGCGGCCGACGGCTTCAAGTCGGCCTGGCGGCACTTGATGTCGAAGAATTTCTCCGCGCCCAGATCGGCGCCGAACCCCGCTTCGGTCACGACATAGTCCGCCAGCCCAAGCGCGGTGCGCGTCGCGATCACCGAATTGCAGCCGTGCGCAATGTTGGCGAACGGCCCGCCGTGGACCAGCGCCGGGTTGCCTTCCAACGTCTGCACAAGGTTCGGCTTGATCGCTTCCGCCAGCAGCACCGCCATGGCGCCATCGGCCTTCAAGTCCTTGGCGGTGATCGGTTTCTTGTCGCGCGAATAGGCGACGACGATCCGCCCGAGACGCGCCTCGAGAGCCTCCAGGTCGTCGGCCAGGCACAGGATCGCCATCACTTCGCTGGCGACCGTTATGTCGAACCCGCTCTCGCGCGGGAAGCCGTTGGCCGGCCCACCAAGCGACTGCGCGATGTCGCGCAACGCGCGGTCGTTCATGTCGAGCACGCGCCGCCACACGATCCGCCGCACGTCGATGTCGAGCGCATTGCCCCAATGCACATGGTTGTCGATCATCGCCGCGAGTAAATTGTGCGCGGAGGTGATCGCGTGGAAATCGCCGGTAAAGTGGAGGTTGATGTCCTCCATCGGCACCACCTGAGCATAGCCGCCCCCGGTCGCCCCGCCCTTGGTGCCGAAGCAGGGGCCGAGGCTCGGCTCGCGCAGCGCCAGCATCGTCCGCTTGCCGATCCGGTTGAGCGCATCGGCCAGGCCCACCGATGTGGTCGACTTGCCTTCGCCGGCGGGGGTCGGGCTGATCGCGGTGACCAGGATCAGCTTGCCCATGTCGCGCGGGACGGGGAGGTGTTCGCGGGTCAGTTTGGCCTTGAACCGGCCATAGGGTTCAACCGCGTCCGCCGGAATACCTGCCTTGTCGGCGATCGCCTGGATCGGCTGAAGCGTCGCGGCGCGCGAGATTTCGATGTCGGATAGCATAACGCCGTTCCTAGCGCGCTCGGCGCCATCGGCAAACACAAGCAAAAACACCCTGTCCTAGATGGATCGTTCGATCTATGTTCCCGCCCATGACCGGAATCGTTCTCGCCGCGCTTGGTGCGCTCCTTGTCGGGGCCGTTGTCGGCTGGCTGTTCGCGTCGCGCCATGGCGTCGCGGAACTCGCCGCGGCGAAGGTCCATGGCGACCAGCACGAATTGACCCGTAAGTTGCTCGGCGAAGTCACGACGGAGCGCGATGCGGCAATGCGCGCGCTCGAATCGCAACAGGCGGCGACGACCGAGCGCGAAAAGGCCTTTGAGGCGCGGCTTGTCGAACTTGTCGCCGCCAAGGAGGCGCTGGGCCGGCAATTCGCCGAGGTTGGGCAGAAGTTGCTCGACGACGCTCAAGCCAAGTTCCTGCAGCGTGCCGATGAACGGTTCAGGCAGTCCGAGGCCACAAGCGGCCAGAATCTCAAGGCGTTACTGCAACCTGTTCACGAACGACTCGAGCGTTACGAACAGGGCGTCGCGAAGGTCGAGGCCGAACGCCGCGATGCGTTCGGCGACCTAAAGGGCCAGATCGAATCGATGCGCGTCGGCAGCGAATCGGTCCGTGCCGAGGCGTCCAAGCTGGTCAACGCGCTCCGCAACGCTCCCAAGGCGCGCGGGCGCTGGGGCGAGCAGCAATTGCGCAACGTGCTCGAAAGCTGCGGACTGTCCGACGTCGCTGACTTCCGCGCAGAGGTCTCGGTCGAGGATCGCGACGGCGGGCGGCTGCGCCCTGACGTGATCATCCGCGTCCCCGGCGGCAACGCGCTGGTGATCGACGCCAAGGTCTCGCTCAACGACTATCAGGACGCGTTCGGCGCGATCGACGATGCCGAGCGCGCCGCCGGCCTCGTTCGACATGCCGCGTCGATGCGCGCGCATGTCAACGCGCTCGGTGCCAAGGCATATTGGAGCCAGTTCGACGACGCGCCCGACTATGTCATCATGTTCGTGCCGGGGGAGCATTTCCTCTCGGCGGCGCTCGAACAGGACCCAACGCTGTGGGACTTCGCGTTCGATCGCCGCGTATTGCTGGCGACACCGACCAACCTCATCGCCATTGCGCGGACGGTGGCGGCGGTTTGGCGGCAGGAGAAATTGGCGGGCGAAGCGCGGGCGATCGCGGAGTTGGGCAAGGAGCTCTATTCGCGATTGAGCAAGATGGGGGAGCATATCGGACGGCTCGGGCGCAACCTGGGCCTGGCGACCAACGCCTACAACGATTTCGTCGGCAGTCTGGAAACAAACGTTCTGACGCAAGCAAAACGGTTCGAGAGTCTAAACATCGACACCGCCGGCCGCACGATCGAATCCCCGCCGATTATCGACCAGACTCCACGCCCGCTGGTGAAGCTTGCGTCGGTGAGCGAGATAGCGGATCGTTCGGCGTAACGCTGATTCGTCGGAGTAACGGGCGATGATTCTTGGGATGCTGGGGCGTGCGGCGGTATTGCTAGCGGCGGTGGCGATGACGACGCCGGTCATGGCCGGCCAGACAGTCAGACAAAGGCCGCAGGGCAATTTGGTCGAGCGTTCAACGCCTTCCGACGACGCTGACGACACCGAGGTCAAATCGCCCCGCTCGGCCCCCGATCGTAACGATGACGACGACGTGCCGTCGGTCGCGATGCGCGACCGGGGCAGCCGCCCGTCGGCGATCGACGCTAAATACGATGCAGGGATGGCGGCGATTCGCGCCAAGAACCCCGGCCAAGCCGTCGAATTGATGCGCCCTTTGCTGGCCGATTTCGAGCGGCGATATGCCGGCGAGAAGCGCGAGATCTATTGCGCGCTGACGCCCGAACAGAAATCCCGCTACCTCGCCGACGCGGCCAAGGCGAACCGCGAAGCCGTGGCGATCGACGCGGGCTGGTGCCGCGCGCAATATGTTACCGGCTACGCGCTCATCGACCTCCAGCGCTTGCCCGAAGCGCAGACGGCGTTCGAACGGCTGGTCCGTTTCGCCCCGCAAAATGCGCGCTACCTCAATGAGCTCGGCTATATCTTCATGAAACAGGGGAAGTGGCAGCAATCGCTCGACGTCTATCGCCGAGCGGAGGCCGTCGCCGATCTCACGCCCGATCGCGCCAGGGAAGAGCGGTGTCTCGCGCTTAAGGGAGTAGGTTACGACTTGGTCGAACTCGGCGATTTCAATGCGGCGGAAGCAGCGTATCGCAAGTGCCTCAATATCAATCCCAACGACGAGGACTCGCCGCGCGAACTCAAATATATCGAGGAGCAGCGCAAGCAGACGGTGTGACCGTCAGCCGCGCGTCTGGGCGAGCACCTCATAAGCCATCACCGCGGTAGCGACGGCGGCATTCAGGCTGTCGGCCTTGCCGAGCATCGGCAGTTTGACCAGCAAGTCGCACTCGGCCTCATAGCCCTCGGGCAACCCCTGCGCCTCATTGCCGGTGAGCAGGAAGGTTGGGGACTCGTAGGAAACCGATCGGTAATCCGAGTCGGTCTGCAAGCTTAGCCCGACCAATTGACCAGGCCCCGTCCGCAGCCACGGCAAAAACTCCTCCCAGCGCGCCTGCGCGATCGGCACCGTGAATAGCGCCCCCATGCTGGCGCGCACCGCCTCGACCGAGAACGGATCGACGCACTCGTCGATCAGGATCAATCCGCCCGCGCCGACGGCGTCGCCGGTGCGCAGGATCGTGCCGAGATTGCCCGGATCGCGTAGCCGCTCCGCGACCAGCCAGATCGGCGAGGCCGCGCGGTCGAGCTGGGCGAGGGACGTGGTGAATTCGGGAAACACGCCGACCACGGCCTGGGCGTTGTCCTTACCCGAGAGCTTGGAAAGGATGTCGTGATTGGTCTGAATCGCCTCGCCACCGTTGTCCTCGACCGCATCGATCAGCGCCGCTGCAAGCGGATGCCGCGCTCCTTCCGCGGTGAAGAACAGATATTCGGGGATACGCCCGGCCTCGCGCGCCTCGGTCAGGATACGCAACCCCTCGGCGAGGAACAGCCCCTCGGCGCGGCGATGCTTCTTGTCGCGCAGCGAACGGACGCGTTTGACCAGCGTGTTGGAAAACGCTGTGATTTCACGGGGCATCGGGTGTCGCTCAGCGGTTCATGACACCGCGATCCACGCGATGTTGGACCACGGCTGGACATAAAATTCGCCGTCATGAGCACCCTGCACGACAACGCCCACTTCATCGGCCGCGATGATGGCGCGTTCGTTGGGGATTTTCTGCCCGGCAGTGCAGATTCGCACCATGAGCACATTATTGTTGTCAGCCAATGCGTTGCGCAGCACTTCGAGCATGGTTCAGTCCTCGCCGAACTTGGCCTCGACCAGTTCGCATAGCGCGCCGACCGCGCCCTCCGCGCCATCGCCGTCGGCGCTTATCGTGATCATGTCGCCCATCGCTGCGCCGAGCATCATCAGCCCCATGATCGACGTGCCGGTCACCCCGGGGCCGTCCTTGACGACCAGCACCTCGACGGGCTGCGTAGAGGCGAGCGTCACGAATTTGGCGGAAGCGCGAGCGTGCAGGCCCCGTTTATTGGTGATCTGGACGCTGCGGCTCACCGGCATCAGGCGGCGGCCTCACCGAGCACTTCGGATGCGACCGATATATATTTGCGACCCGCCTCGCGCGCCGCGGCGACCGCGTCGATGACTTTCATCGTCTTCCTCGCCGACGCCAGCCGGATCAGCATCGGCAAGTTGATTCCCGCGATCACCTCGACCCGCCCACGCTCGAGCAGCGAAATGGCAAGGTTGGACGGGGTACCCCCGAACAGGTCGGTCAGCAGGATCACGCCGTTGCCCACCTCGACCGTGCCGATGGCGGTGGCGATGTCCGCGCGACGTGCTTCCATGTCGTCGTCGGGGCCGATCGCGATCGCTTCGATCTGCGTCTGCGGGCCGACGACATGTTCCATTGCGGTCACGAATTCGGACGCCAGACGCCCGTGCGTCACCAATACCAGGCCGATCATGGTTCGCTTACTATCCCAAACCCGTCCGCGGCGCACCCTCCAGCGAGTCCTGTGGCGCCGCCCCCAAATCTCGATGCGCGACCGTGGGCGAAAACCCGGCATCGCGCAACCGCCGAGCAACGCGCTCCGCAACATGCACCGACCGGTGTCTCCCTCCGGTACAGCCAAAGGCGACCGTCACGTAGGATTTGCCTTCCGCCCGATAGCGCGGGAGCAAGAGCAGGAGCAGGTCCTCGATCTGCGTCATCGCCGCGTCGTAGGCAGGGTCAGCGGCGATGTACGCCGACACGTTGGCGTCGAGGCCCGTGCCGGGCCGCAACGCCTCGTCCCAATGCGGATTGCGCAGGAATCGCACGTCGAACATCAGGTCGGCGTTGCGCGGCACGCCGCGTGCGAAACCGAACGACATCACCGCGAGCGTCGGCTCGCCCAATCCCTCGCCGCCAAAGGTCGCGCGGACTTGCTGCGCCAGTTCGTTGGCGCTGAGATCGGTCGTATCGATCAACCGATTTGCCCAGCGCCGGAGCGGGGCGAGTAGTTCGCGTTCGCGGGCAATGCCGTCGCTGGCGGGCCGATCAAGCGCTAGCGGATGGCGACGCCGCGTTTCAGAATATCGCCGCTCGAGTTCCGCGCCCCCGCAATCGAGGAACAGCGTGCCGATGTCATAGCTATGATCGTCGCGCAGCTTCTTGATCCGCTTCACGATCCGGTCGGGGTCGAAATCGCGGGTCCGCGCGTCGATGCCCAGCGCAAGCGGGCGGTGGTCGTCCTCGGCGCCTTCCGCTGGTGGCGAACTGAGCAAGCGATCGAGCAGCCGCAGCGGGAGATTGTCGACCGTCTCCCAGCCGAGATCCTCCAACGTCTTGAGCACCGTCGATTTGCCCGCGCCTGACAGACCGGTGACCAGCAGGATTTCCTTGGCTTCGGTCATCCGTCGTTCCCCGCGACTTGTCTGAGCGCGAATTCGACCTTGATCGGCGCGGAGGCCGATCGCGGGTCGATAGCGACTTCACGGATGGCGATCCCGGCGATTTTCCGTACAGTGTCGTCCGAGGGCATCCGCTCGGGCGCATCCGTCAAGCGCACGACCAGCGCGACGCGGACGTGATCGACATGGGGCACTGCAAGGATGCCGAGCCCGCGCACCTCGATCTTGCCGGCAATGGTATCCGGCGCGGAAGCCATCAACGCGCCGCCCACGCGGCTCAGGAATGTGTAATCGTCGCTGATCAACACCGCACCGCGATCGATCAAGCGCAACGCGAGGTCCGATTTACCCGCGCCCGATGCCCCTTCGATCAGCACCCCGCGGTCGCCAATCGCGACGCTCGTGGCGTGGAGCGTTTCGGATGATGGAAGGGCGATGACGTGCCTCCTATCGGCTTGGCGATAGCGGCAGGCGGACGACAAACCGGGCGCCGCTCAACCGGTCTTCGCGCGATTCCACGACGATCGTTCCCTGATGCCCCTCGACGATCGTGCGCGCAATGGCGAGTCCGAGGCCGGAATGCTTGCCGAATTCCTCGCTCGCGGGACGAATCGACTGGAAGCGGTTGAACACCGACTCGCGCGCTTCGTCGGGCACACCCGGCCCTTCATCCTCGACCCGCACAACGAGATCGCGCTGCTCGATTGCCGCGGCAACGGTGACCAGGCCGTTATCGGGCGAGAACGACACCGCATTCTCGAACAGATTCTCGAACACGCGCTCCAACCGCGCGCCCTCGGCCATCACCGGGCGTCGGCCGACTACTTGATTGTCGAACCGGATTTGCACACCGCGCTCGATCCCGCGTTCGCCGCGCTGCGCGATCAGCCCGGCGATCATCGCGGGCACATCGATCTCGTCGAACTTGGCGCGGCTCAACTGCGCATCGAGCCGCGACGCCTCGGCGATGTCGGTGATCAGCCGATCGAGCCGATGCACGTCGTCGCGCAGGATCGCCAGCAACCGCTCGCGCAATTCGGGATCCGCGACCGATCCCAACCCTTCGAGCGCCGAGCGCATCGAGGCAAGCGGGTTCTTCATCTCGTGCGCGACGTCGGCGGCGAAGGCTTCGGTGGCATCGATCCGGGCGCGCAATGCCTGGCTCATATCGCTCAGCGCGCGCGCTAGGCTGCCGATTTCGTCACGCCGCGAGGGTAGGCGGGGAACGACGACTTCGCGCGCGCGGCCCAGCCTGACCCGCACGGCGGCGCGTGCCAGCCGCCGCAGCGGCCGAACGATCGTCCGGGCAAGGAACAGCGAGAGGAAGATCGACACCAGCGAGACGATGCCCAGCACGACGCTCAAGCGGAACCGTTCGCTGCGCACCGTCTGCGTGATGTCGCGCGCGTTGGCGGTCGTCATCACGACCTCACCGTCGCCGAGCGCTGCCGCCGCCGTGATGACCGGGGTGCGGTCGGGCGCGCGCCAGACGGTTGCGAGCGCGGTTTGCGTGGACCGCGCCGTCCGAACATCGGGCCACTCGCTGCCGCCGCGCCGCTCGCGATAGAGCGGGGCACGCGGTGCATTGACGACGGTGTCGATCATCGCGTCGAGGAAGCGTGCCGCCTGCTGCTGCCAATCCTGCGTGGTTGGGTCGACGAGTTGGACGTTGCGCAGGCCCATGGCACGCGTGTCGCCGGCCAGCGTGCCGTCGGGCTTGAACAAGCGGATGCGCGTGCCGGTGTCGCGGGCCAACTGCAGGGCCAGCGCGGCGCGATGGTCGGGCGCCGACGCGTTCATCGCGGCGGCGATCAACCGCGCTTCGCGGCTGGCCTGGGCGGTGCGGCTGTCCAGGATGCGGCTGCGATACGAGTCGAGGTAGAAGAAGCCGCCAGCCAACAGCGCCAGTGCAAAGACGTTCACCGCAAGGATGCGCGTCGTCAGCGATACGTTGCCCGACCAGCGCAGCGACAGGTCGCCGGCGTCGCTGTCGGTCCTATTCCTCCGAAAAACGGTAGCCAGCGCCATACAATGTTTCGATTGCGTCGAAGTCGCCGTCAACTTCGCGGAACTTGCGGCGAACGCGCTTGATGTGGCTGTCGATGGTGCGGTCGTCGACGTAGATGTCGTCCTGATACGCGGCATCCATCAGCTGGTTGCGTGTCTTGACGACACCGGGCCGCTGCGCGAGCGCTTCGAGGATCAGGAATTCGGTCACGGTCAGCGTGACGTTGTCGCCGCCCCACGTCACGCGATGCCGCGCCGGGTCCATTTGCAGCCGGCCGCGGTCGATCAGCGTTTCGGCGACGGCTTCTTCACCCCCAGCGTTCTGAACGGCGTCGGTACGGCGCAGAATCGCACGGATTCGGGCGATCAGAAGCCGCTGGCTGAACGGCTTGGCGATGTAATCGTCCGCGCCCATCGCCAGCCCGAGCGCTTCGTCGAGTTCGTCGTCTTTGCTGGTCAGGAAGATCACCGGAATGTGGCTCTTCTCGCGCAATCTGCGGAGCAGTTCGAGCCCGTCCATCCGCGGCATCTTGACGTCGAAGATCGCCAGATCGGGCGGATTGTCGACCAACGCCTTCAGCGCGGTTTCGCCGTCCGAATAGACGCGGGTCAGAAACCCTTCCGCCTGCAACGCGATCGACACCGAGGTCAGGATGTTGCGGTCGTCGTCAACGAGCGCGATCGTAGCGGTCATGCGCGCGGCGGTAGAGGAAAGCAGGTTAACGCTCAATGCCCGGTTTGACGGTCGTGCGGGCGACGGATATGCGCGCGGCTAACGCCGTGCATACGTATGCGACGGCGATTATATAATCGATTGAGGAAAAAGACGTGAGTGAGCGCATCCCCGACGCGGGCCTTGAATCCCAAGGCATCGAGACGCGTGCCGACCTTCATTGGAACCTGGTAACCGCGCGGCTGGTCGATGCCGCGGTCCGTCGCGGCGAGGGCAAGCTGTCCGCGGACGGCCCGCTGGTGGTCGAAACGGCTCCGCACACCGGGCGCTCCGCGCAGGACAAGTTCATCGTCCGCGACGCCGAAACCGAGTCGACGGTGTGGTGGGGCAAGACCAACAAGGCGATGTCGCCCGAGCATTTCGCAGCGCTCAAGTCCGATTTCATGGCCTTCCTCAAGACCAAGGAAGACCTTTATATCCAGGATCTTTACGGCGGCTCCCAGCCCGAAAATCGCGTCAACGTGCGGGTCGTGACCGAACTCGCCTGGCATAACCTGTTCATCCGGACGATGCTTGTCCGGCCCGAGGCACGCGAACTCAACGGCTTCCAGGCCGAATATACGATCATCGACCTGCCGAGCTTCCGCGCGAACCCGGAGAAGCACGGGACCCGCAGCGAGACCGTGATCGCGGTCAATTTCACCGAGAAACTGATCCTGATCGGCGGCACGCGTTACGCGGGCGAGATGAAGAAATCGGTGTTCGGGTTGCTCAACTATCTGCTGCCACCCGGCGGCGTGATGCCGATGCATTGCTCGGCCAACATGGCGCATGACGGCACCAACACTGCCGTGTTCTTCGGTCTGTCCGGCACCGGCAAGACGACGTTGTCGGCCGACGCGAGCCGCACGCTGATCGGCGACGACGAGCATGGTTGGTCGGACACCGCCGTGTTCAATTTCGAAGGCGGCTGTTACGCCAAGATGATCCGGCTGTCCGCCGAGGCCGAGCCCGAGATTTTCGCCACCACCAAACGCTTCGGCACGGTGCTGGAAAATGTCGTGATGGACCCGGTAACGCGTGTGCTCGACCTCGACGATCATACCCTCGCCGAGAATAGCCGCGGCGCCTATCCGATCGACTTCATCCCGAACAGTTCGGTCGAGAATATGGGCCCGGTGCCCAAGAACGTCATCTTCCTGACCGCGGACGCCTATGGCGTGTTGCCGCCGATCGCGAAGCTGACGCCAGAACAGGCGATGTATCACTTCCTGTCGGGCTATACCGCGCGTGTCGCCGGCACCGAGATCGGCGTGACCGAGCCCGAGGCGACCTTCTCGACGTGCTTCGGCGCGCCGTTCATGCCGCGCCACCCGTCGATCTACGGCAACCTCCTCAAGGAGCGGATCGCCAAGGGCGGGGTGGATTGCTGGCTGGTCAACACCGGCTGGTCGGGCGGCAAGGCGACGATGCCCGGGATCAAGCGGATGCCGATCAAGGCCACGCGCGCGCTGCTCAACGCCGCGCTCGACGGCAGCTTGAAGGCGGCGGAATTCCGCAAGGATCCCAATTTCGGCTTCATGGTGCCGGTCAGCGTGCCGGGCGTCGATCCGGGGATCCTCGACCCGCGCGAAGCTTGGTCGAACAAGGCCGAATACGATGCGACCGCGGCGACGCTGGTCGACCTGTTCGTCGAGAACTTCGCGCAATTCGCGGATCAAGTCGACGAAGGGGTGCGACAATCCGCCCCCCGCGCCGCCGCCTAGCGCCGCCCGATCATCGTCCGGCCCTAGGAACGCCCGACCATGACCGACCATTCGATCCGTTTTGTTTACCGATGATGCCGCCATCCGCCACGTGGGGGATGGGTTGCTCGCGCGCACCTTGCCCCGGGCGGAGTGGACGCACGAAGCGCATCTGGCGTCCTGCCTGTGGCTGCTCATCGAGCGCGCCGACATCGACCCCGAGCGCGATCTGCGCGCGATCATCTCGGGGTATAACGAGTCGGTGGGCGGCGTGAACGACGCGACGCAGGGGTATCATCACACGATCACGATGACGTTCCTGGCCGGCGTGCGAGCTTTCCTGACGCGCTGCGATCCGACGATGCCGCTCGCAGCGAAGGTCAACGCGCTGCTCGCGTCGCCCGAGGGCCGCCGCGACTGGCCGCTGACGGTCTACTCGCGTGACCGGTTGTTCTCGATCGACGCCAGAATGGACTACGTTTCGCCCGATCTCGCTTCCTAGCGCCCGCGCGACGGTCTATTCTGCGCTCGCGAGGGCCTATCGCTCTCGCTTAACCGATAAGGACCGCGCCATGTCCCTCCTCGACGGCATCCTCAGCCAGGTCACCTCGAACGTCGATATCAAGAACCTCGCCGCTAAGGTCGGCATCTCGCCCGAACAGGCCGAAGCCGCGGTCGCTGCGCTCGCCAAGGCGCACCCTCAGCCCGGTAGTACGGTCGATAGTGCTGCCGCGGAGACCGGACTCGATTCGGGCATCCTTGGCCAGATCGTCGAACATATCGGCGGCGAGGGCGCGCTGGGTCAGTTCGCCGGACTGCTCGGCAGCGAAGGCGGCGGCGGGATCATGGACAAATTGGGCGGCCTTGCCGGCGGTTTGTTCGGCGGCGGCAAAGCGTAAACCAATTCTCCCCTACCAGGGGGAGGTGGCGCCGAAGGCGACGGAGGGGGCGGAAGCGAGCGGATAATGATCGCCGACCGCCCCCTCCGTCAGCTGCGCTGACACCTCCCCCTGGCGGGGGAGGATTTCGAAAACTCAGGCCAAAGGCTCAACCAGCAACACATTCCCGGCCGCGCCCGTGATCTTCACGCGCGCGCCGGCGGGCATGTCGGGGCCATTCGCTGTCCACGCGCCGTCCCCGACCTTGACGCGGCCTTCGCCGCCGACGATCGGCTCGCATACCTCGACCGTTCGGCCGATCAGGTTGGCGGTGCGGTCATTCATGCCAGGCACGCTGGCGGTCGAAGGGCTGCGGTGGTACCAGCGCCGGCCGAACACCACGGCGATGCCGCTGAACAGCGCGAACATCAACGCCTGCGCAATCGGGTGCAGGTCGGGCGCGATCAGCATTACAAATCCGG
The DNA here is from genome assembly GCA_039926845.1 of Sphingomonas sp. Lineage (GTDB taxonomy): Bacteria > Pseudomonadota > Alphaproteobacteria > Sphingomonadales > Sphingomonadaceae > Sphingomonas. Next base: position 21,438 of record JBDSWC010000079.1, read on the forward strand.
TAACCGCTGCGCCTACCGCGAGGAAGATCATGAAGAGCCCCGGCGCGAGCACTTCCATGATCGCCAGCACGAGCGCCGCGGCGAGCCACAGCGCCCCCATGCTGAACTCGACGCCGAACAGGATCATTGCGGGTTCCGGGTGCGCGGCACGGTGACGCTGCTCGGTGAACCGCCGTCACCGCCATTTCCCCAGGCTTCCTTGGCGAGCTCGCCGATCCCGCCGAGCGTCCCCATCAGCTGGGTCGCCTCGACCGGGAACAGGATCGTCTTGGCGTTGGGCGAGGTCGCGAACATGCCGATCGCCTCGACATATTTCTGCGCGATGAAATAGTTGATCGCCTGGACGCTTCCTCCCTCGATCGCGTCCGACACCGACTTCGTCGCGGTCGCCTCGGCCTGCGCCGACCGCTCGCGCGCTTCGGCGTCGCGGAACGCGGCTTCCTTGCGGCCCTCGGCTTCCAGGATCTGCGCCTGCTTCATGCCTTCGGCGCGGTTGATCTCGTTCTGCCGCGCGGCTTCGGACTCGAGGATCGTCGCGCGTTTCTCGCGCTCGGCCTTCATTTGCCGCGTCATCGCATTGACGATGTCGGCGGGCGGGCGAATGTCCTTGAGCTCGACGCGCGTGATTTTCACGCCCCATGCCTCGGTCGCGTGATCGACCACCGACAGCAACCGCGCGTTGATCTCGTCGCGCTTCGACAGCAATTCGTCGAGGTCCATCGACCCCATCACGGTGCGCAGGTTGGTCGTCGCGAGCTGCATGATCGCGACATACAAGTCACTGACTTCGTAAGCCGCCTTGGCCGCGTCGAGCACCTGGAAGAACACGACGCCGTCGACCGCGACCATCGCATTGTCCTTGGTGATGATCTCCTGGCCCGGAATGTCGAGCACTTGTTCCATCATGTTCACGCGTCGGCCGATCCGGTCGAAGAACGGGACGATGATGGTGAGACCAGGCTGCGCGGTGTTGGTGTATTTGCCGAAGCGTTCGACCGTGTACTGATATCCCTGGCGCACGACCTTGACGCTGCTCAACATGAACATCAGCACAAGGAGCAACAGCAGCCCTGCAATCACGACACCCATAGTCATCGCATTCCCCCGGATCGTAGTTCCGCCGCTTTAGCAGAAGCGCGGCGGCGTTATAGCGAAATGCGACACGGGCTGGCGCGGCGACGGGGTGTTGATTACATGGGCCGCCAACCTTCGATTCGACAGATTGGCTTCTCCCCATGGACATCCGGCTCGGCCTGACCTTCGACGACGTTCTGCTGGTCCCGGCGGAATCCGAAGTGCTGCCGAGCGAAGCGCAGACGCACACCTACCTCACGCGCGACATCAAGCTGGCGATTCCGGTGATCTCGTCCGCGATGGATACCGTGACCGAGGCGGATATGGCGATCGTCATGGCGCAACTGGGCGGAATCGGCGTGCTCCACCGCAATCTGTCGGTCGAGGAACAGGTCGCCGCGGTGCGTGCGGTCAAGCGCTACGAGAGCGGCATGGTGGTCAACCCGATCACCATCGCGCCCGACGCGACGCTCGCCGAGGCACAAGCGCTGATGACCAAACACCGAATCAGCGGCATTCCGGTCACCGAAAAGAACGGCAAGCTGGTCGGCATCCTGACCAACCGCGACGTGCGCTTTGCCGGCAATCCCAAACAGCCGGTCAGCGAGTTGATGACCAAAGACAATCTGGCGACCGCGGCGGTCGGCGTCGGGCACGAACAAGCGCGATCGCTGCTCCACCAGCGACGGATCGAGAAACTGCTGGTCGTTGACGATGATTATCGCTGCGTCGGGCTCATCACGGTCAAGGATATCGAGAAAGCGGTCAATTATCCCGAGGCGACCAAGGATTCGACCGGTCGCTTGCGCGTCGCCGCCGCGACGACGGTCGGGGACAAGGGGTTCGATCGCACCGCGGCTCTGGTCGACGCCGAGGTCGACCTGATCGTCATCGACACCGCGCACGGCCACAATCGCGACGTCGCGCGTGCAGTGGAGCGCGTGAAGAAACTCAGCAATTCGGTCCAGGTGATCGCCGGCAACATCGCCACCGCCGAAGCGGCGAAGGCGCTGATCGGCGCGGGCGCGGACGGGATCAAGGTGGGGATCGGTCCCGGATCGATCTGCACCACCCGCGTCGTCGCGGGCGTCGGCGTGCCGCAACTGACCGCGGTGATCGACTGCGCGGAGGAGGCAGCCAAGTCGAACGTCCCCGTGATCGCCGATGGCGGCATCCGCACGTCGGGCGACATGGCGAAGGCATTGGCGGCAGGCGCATCGACGTGCATGATCGGCTCGTTGCTCGCCGGCACCGAGGAAGCGCCGGGCGAGACCTTCCTGTACCAGGGCCGCGCCTATAAATCGTATCGCGGCATGGGATCGGTCGGCGCGATGGGCCGCGGTTCGGCCGACCGTTATTTCCAAGGTGACATCAAGGACCAGATGAAGCTGGTGCCCGAGGGGATCGAGGGCCAGGTCGCGTTCAAGGGGCCGGCGCGCGACGTCATCCACCAGCTCGTCGGCGGCATTCGAGCGGCAATGGGCTATACCGGATCGCGCACCATCACCGATTTGCAACAGCGAGCACAATTCGTGCAGATCACCGGCGCGGGGTTGAGCGAAAGCCATGTCCACGACGTGACGATCACGCGCGAAGCGCCGAATTACCCCACACGATGACGCCCGGTGCGCGCCTCCAGGCGGCGATCGAGTTGCTCGACCAGATCATCGTTGCGGCGCGTGAGAGCGGGGCGGCCGCGGACACGCTGATCGCACGCTATTTCTCGACGCGGCGTTACGCCGGGTCGAAGGATCGCCGCGCGGTGCGCGAGCTGGTCTACGCCGCGATCCGGCGCGCGGGCGAGGTGCCCGAGAGCGGACGTGCGGCGATGGTCGGGCTGGTACGCGACGATGATGCGATTGCCGCCGGTTTCGACGGATCAGCGCATGCGCCTGCGCCGATCACCGAAGACGAACTCGCAGCGAAGGCGGGCACCGCACCGGCGTGGATTGGCAAGCGCTTCAGGGCGTCCGACATCGATCCGGCCGAAGCTGCCGCATTGGTCGAGCGCGCGCCGCTCGACGTTCGGGTGAACCGGCTCAAGGACGGCGATCCCGATACCATTTTCGCCGACCTTGGCGCGGAACGCATTGCCGACCTTCCCGACGCCCTACGTCTACCCTCGGGCACGTCGATCGACGCCAGTGAGGCCTTCCGCAGCGGCCTGGTCGAGGTCCAGGACGCAGGCAGTCAGATGGTGACACTCGCCGCCGCGGCTACGCCGGGCATGGCCGTGATCGACCTGTGCGCGGGGGCGGGGGGCAAGTCGTTGGCGCTCGCGGCGGCGATGGCGAACCAAGGCAGCATCCTCGCTACCGATACCGATCGCGGGCGGCTGTCGCGGCTGCCGCAGCGCGCCGAGCGTGGCGGGGCGTCGATCATCGAGACGCGATTGCTTAACCCAAACGCCGAAAGCGAGGCGTTGGCCGATTGGAACGGCCGCGCCGATGTCGTGCTGATCGATGCGCCCTGCTCGGGCACCGGCACGTGGCGGCGCAACCCGGAAGCGCGGTGGCGGCTGACCCCGGCGCGGATCGAGCGGCTGGTCGATACCCAGCGTCGTTTGCTCAGCATAGCGGCACCGTTGGTCAAGCCGGGCGGCGCGTTGGTCTATATCGTGTGCTCGCTGCTGGACGAGGAAGGTGCGGCACAAGTGACGCGGTTCCTTTCCGGGCATCCGGGGTGGGTGACTGAGCAACCGATGCCCTTCGGGCGCGAGCGCAGCCCGGGCAGCCGCCTCACCCCGCTGCACGACGCAACCGACGGCTTTTTTGTCGCGCGCCTGCGCCGCCCATGCTAGCCGCCTAGCCATTGTGCCCCGTCCGGAGACGATCATGCGCCTGTTCCCTGCTGCGCTCGCCCTTGGCTTTGCGGCCCTCAGCGTTTCGACTTCATTGAGCGCGCAGCGCGCCGACACCGCGATCGACCCGCGTTCGATAGCGCTGCTCGCGCAGGGTCGCGCGGCGGCGTCTGCCGGCAATCTCGACCAGGCGACCGACCTTATCGAAACGGCACTGGCGGTCGATCCGCGCAACCGTGCCGCGTTCATCGAGTTGGCCAGCGTCGCCGAACGCCAGCAATTGCCCGGCAAGGCGATCCGGCTCTATCGCGAAGCGTTGCTGATCGAGCCGAACGATCCCGGCGCGTTACGCGGGCAGGGCGAAGCGTTGGTCGCCAAGGGCGCGCTCGGCCCGGCGCGCGAAAACCTCGCCAGGATCAAAACCTTGTGCGGCAAAAAGCCCTGCCCCGACGCCGCGTCGCTGACCGCGACGATCGCCAAGGGGCCACCGCCGGGCGCAACGCCCCCGGCCACGGTACCCGAAACCGCCGACGCTAAGTAAGCGCGCGCGCCAGCGCGACGAATTCATCGACCGATAGCGTTTCGGCGCGGCGCGCCGGATCGATGTCGAGCACGCCGAGTGCCTCGACTGCGCCGGGCATGCCCTTGAGGCTTTGCCGCAGCATCTTGCGCCGCTGACCGAACGCCGCGGCGGTTATGCGTTCGAGCGTCGCGAAGGCCACGCCGACCGGTGGCTCGACCGGCTCGATATGCACGACGGCCGACATTACCTTCGGCGGCGGGGTAAAGGCGGAACGGTGCACGGTCATCGCGATCTTGGCGGTCGAACGCCACTGCGCGAGTACCGAGAGCCGCCCATAAGCATCACTGCCCGGCGCGGCGACGATGCGGTCGGCGACCTCGCGCTGGAACATCAAGGTCAGGCTCTGCCACCACGGCTGCCATTCGACCGACAGCCAGCGCACGAACAGCGCGGTGCCGACATTATAAGGCAGGTTGGCGACGATATGTGGCCGGCCACCGAACAACGCCGGGGCGTCGATCTCCAGCGCGTCGCCTTCGATCACTTCCAACTTACCGGGATAAGCGGCGGCCAGTTCGGCGAGCGGCGGTGTGCAACGACGGTCGCGCTCGATCGCAACGACCGTCGCGTCAGCGGCGAGGAGCGCGCGCGTCAGTCCGCCCGGACCCGGACCGATCTCCAGCACCTCAGCGTCGGCCAGATCGCCCGGAACGGCCGCGATCCGCGCGAGCAACTGGCCGTCGAACAGGAAATTCTGCCCTAACGCTTTCGACGCCGACAGACCGTGCCGCGCGATCACCTCGCGCAGCGGCGGCAGATCAGCGGGAGTCACGCGATGGAGAGCGCGTCGGCGCGGCGGCGCGCAGCGTCGGCAGCGAGGCGAATCGCGGCGATCATCGCGCCCGGCTCGGCGCGATTCTGCCCGGCGATGCCGAACGCGGTGCCGTGATCGGGCGAGGTGCGGACGATCGGCAGGCCCAGGGTGATGTTGACGCCCTCGTCGAAATGGAGCGTCTTGAGCGGCACGAGCGCCTGATCGTGATAGCAGCAGATCGCGGCATCGTAATTCGCGCGCGCTCGCGCATGAAACATCGTGTCGGCGGCGAGCGGTCCAGTCGCGTCGATCCCCTCTGCCTGCAGCGCCTCGATGGCAGGGATGATGATGTCGATCTCCTCGCGCCCGATCGCCCCGCCTTCACCGGCATGCGGGTTGAGCCCGGCAAAGGCCAGGCGCGGCGCGGCTACTCCGAAATCGCGAACCAGCGCACGCGCAGTGACTCGCGCCTTGGCGATCAGCAGCGCCGACGACAACAGCCCCGGCACGCTGGCAAGCGCGACATGGGTGGTCGCGGGCACCACGCGCAAGGTCGGGCCCACGAGCATCATCACCGTCGCGCTGGCAGCGACGCCGACACGCTCGGCGACGAATTCGGTCTGGCCGGGGTGCGTGAAACCGATCTGATACATTTGCGCCTTCGACACGGGGCCTGTGACCAGGGCCGCCGCGGCGCTCGCGCTGGTCAGGCCCGTTGCGAGTTCGAGCGCGTGAAGTGCGCAGCGCGCGCCCTCCAGGGTCGGGTGGCCGGGCTCGATAGTGCTCGCGCACTCGACGGTCAGCACGGGCAGCGCATCGCCGAACACGGCGGCTGCCTCGTCCGGCGCGCCGATCCGTTGAATCGGCCCGTCCCACACCCGGGCGATGGCGCGGCCGTCGCCGACCGCGAAAAACGGCGCGAGGCGTTGCTCTGCCCGCCGCGCCCACGCCTTGGCAAGAATCTCCGGGCCGATCCCCGCCGGGTCGCCCATCGCGACCGCCAGCGGGGAGGGGAGCATCACGTCACGGCCTCGATCAGCGATATTCGATGATCGCGTCGCGCCGCAGGTCGCGCAGGATCTTGGCGGCACGCAAATTGACGCGGACTTGTTCCATCTGGCCCTGCACTTGCCCGGGGCTCGGCAGGTTGCCGGAAGGCGCTTCGGTGACACCGCACAACACCAGCGAACTGATGCCCTCGGCCGCCGAGCCGAATGGCGGAGTCGCCTGGCCGACCTGCATTTTCAGCACCATTTCCTGCAGCGCTGGTGGCAAATCGCGCACCGTAAGTTGATCGTTGTCAACGACCTCGGCCCCGATATCGGCGGCGGCCTTGGCGACGCTGCCGCAGCCGTTGATGGTCTGCAGCGTCTTGGCAAATGCGGCGGCGCGTTCCTGTGTCTGTTCCTGCGTCGTGCCGGCGGGGAACGCGACCTTGATCTGCTTCAGGTTCAGCCGTGCGGCGCGGGGGTCCGACATCCCCACGACCCGTTTGTCGGTCAGGTAAAGAATCGAGAATCCGCCCGGCACTTCGATCGGCCCGGCCAGTTGCCCGATCTGCATCTCCCTTGCTGCAGTCGCCAGCTCGGTCGGCAGCGCGTCGGCGCGGACCCAGCCGAGTTCGCCCCCGTCCTTCGACGTGGTGGCCTCTGACATCGTGCGGGCATAATAATCGAATGGCGACTTGCCCGCTTTCATGTCCTCCATCGCTTGACGCATCGACGCCACGACAGCTCCCGCGCGGTCCGGCGTGGCCGACACGTAGATTTCGCGAAGGTGGAATTCAGGTGTCCCTTGAGACTTCTTGATCGCGTCGATGACGATCTTGACCTCTTCGTCGCTGACGTTGATGCGCGGTTCGACCATGCGGCGGAGGTAACGCTGCCACGCCAACTCCCCCTCGATCTGGCGTCGGATCGACCGTGGCGATGACCCGACCGAGCGCAGGAACGGCCCGAACTCTGCCGGTGTCTTGCCAAAATTGGTCGCGACCTTGGCAAAGGCCTGGTCGAGCTCGGCCGAGGTGACGGTGATGTCCTCGGTCTTGGCCTCCTGGATCTGCAAGGATTCGTCGATCAGCCCGCGCAGCACGGTCAGGCGCAGCTGGTTCTCTTCCTCGGGCTTGAGCTTGAACTGGTTGGCGGTGACGATCAGCGCGACCCGCTGATCGACGTCGGTGCCGGTGATCACCGTGCCGTTGACGATCGCGGTCGGCTTGCGGACGTTGGGGTCCAGCTTGCCGAAGATCTGCAGGTTGCTCGGGATATTCAGCCCGGTTTCCGGCACAGTCGAATCCGGCACTGTCTGCGCCAGCGACGTGCCGGCAATGGCAAACATGGTAGTTCCGGCAAGAGCGCGCGCGAACCGCGACGACGTCGAAAGAAATGTCACTTAGTCAAAACCCCATGAACACGCGGGTGCACCCGAAAATCCCCGTGCGCTTGCCCAATATCGGATGAACCTCTGCTTAGCGGCCCAAATTCTTGAAGGCCAGCGTCAACAGGAAGCTGTTGCCCGCGCGCACGTCGCCCGTGGTCTGATAGTCGCGCCGCCAGGTCAGGCCGAGGCGAAGGCAATCGTCCTCATATTCCACGCCGAGTCTATGACGCACCGGATCGAACCCGTCCGCCAGCGAGGTCGGATCCTCCGCGCGATCGGTGAGATCGACCGTCGCCGAGCCGAAGATCGACCAGAACTTGGCGAACGCGACACGTCCGCCCACGCGCGCTTCTTCGCGGTCGCGCAAATCCTCCAGCGTGGGGGCGATGTTTCTGTTCAGGCGCAGATACCCGACGAGGATATAGGTGCGCTTCGATCCCACCGTCGCGTCGATTTCGTTGCGGCGGATCGCCAGATTGTCCTTGTCGAGCCGATAGCGGTGAACGAACGACACGAAGTCGCGCACGCGCACTTCGGTTCGCCCCACGATATCGGACCAGCGATCGGTCAGGCCAGTGCCGTCCGGAAAGATCGTCGGCTTGCTCGACAAGCGATAGCTCTCGCCGATCGTCGCGTTGATCGCGACGCCGGGCAGGTCGAGCGCGTAGTCCACGCCGATCGTGAAGCGCGTCGAATCCTCCCAGCGGTCGTAGCCCGGGAAGCGGTTGAGCGCGAACAGGTTGGAATCCTCGAGATCGACCGCGCGAGCGTCCTCGTTGGGCACCGACAAATTGCCGGCCGGGGGCGAGGCGACGATCTGGAAGCGCGGCGTCAGGCGCTGGGTCCCGCCCATGAATGCGCCGACGAACGGCCACTTCACGTCGAGCGCGAGCGCCGCGATGCCGCGGGTGTGGATCCCGCTTTTGCCCCGATAGGTCGGCACCGTCGTCGCCAGAAGGTCGCCGGCATTATAAACGTCGCCGCGTGCATAGGCGGTCAGCGTGACTTCCTGACCCCAGGGCGTGAGCCGGCGTAAATCCCACCGCGCGCTAGCGAACGCGCGCTGGGTATCCTGGCCGGCGGTGCGCGTGATCGCCAGCGTGTTGAGCTGCAACGCAACGCGGCCGCCGATCACGCCATCGATGCGGCGCCGATAGTCGATTTCGGGCAGCGCGATGGGCTGCAAGCCCTGGCGGTCGCCGAGGCGCAGCGTCTGCGTCGCCCAGCCCGTGATCCCCAGATAGCTGTTGGGATCGATCCGCTCGACGCTGATCGTCGAGCGCAGCCGGTCGTCGCCGGAAATGTCGTAGCGGCGCAGGAACGTGCGGTCGGTGGTGAGGCGCAACGATCCCGTCACCGACCAATTGGGGTCGAGCTGAAACCGCGCGAGGGCATCGATATAACCGCGAAACGCGCTGGTCGACGCGACGGGCGTCGGGCTCAGAAAATCGATCTTGGGCGATACCGTCGCATAGCCGGTGATCTTGTACGCGCCCTTGCTGTTGAGCGCTTCATATTGCGCCTGGGCCATCGGCGCGACCGCGGTGTAGACGTGCGGCGTCACCGTCAGCCCGCGATTGGGGGCAAGACGGAAGTAATAGGGCAGTGCGACCTCGAACCCGTTGGTCCGGCTATAGCGGATTTCGGGGCTCAGGATGCCGCTATCGGCGCCGTCGCCGACCGGGTTGGACAGCTTGGGCAACGGGATCGTCGCAAACCCGAACAGGTGAAACCGCGCGCCGGTGTAATAGATGCGCTCGCGATCGGGCCGATACACGACCTTAACCGCGGTAATCTTCCACGACGGATTCTTGGGGCACCCACCAGAATCGGTTACCGCGCACGGCGTGTAGGCCGCCGTGCGCAACGTCACGACGCCGTTCTCGTCGCGGATACCCTTAACCGCCGCCAGCCGCCCGCCTTGCTCAAGCACGACTAGCATATTGTCGACCACGCCGTCCTTCAGCGAGTCGGTCAGATCGATCTTGTCGCCATAGGCCACGTCGCCCTGCGGGTTAGTGACCGCGATATTGCCCGTCGCCACGACCTTCCCGGTCTTGCGGTTCCATACCACCTGGTCGGCGCGTAGCTTGTTGCCCTGCCGATACATGCGAACGTCGCCGGTCGCGGTGACGGTGTCGGCGTCCTGATCGTATTCCAGCGTGCCCGAGGAGAACTGGACCTGGTCGGGATCGGTCGGCAACGGCGTTTCGACCGGGGGCGGGGGCGTTGCTTGGCGGTCCTGAAGGTCCTGCGCGCCGGCCGGGCTGGCGACCGCAACCGCGAACAACATCGCCGAGCCGGCCAGGAAAACGGAACGCGTGAAGTTCACCAAACACCCTTTTCGCGGCCAGGCTCGTCCTGATCGGACCGTGCCTGCCAACCGTATCGCATCGCCGCCCAATAACCGCAATCGGCGCTTTGCCAGTGCGGCAATAGCGGCCTAGAGGAGGGCGTCCAGCGCCCATTTGGCGTAAATTGATTGAGGTTTGCCTTCCATGAAGATCGCGTTCGCCGCCCTCCCGTCCACCGCCGACGCGCTGATCCTGCCCGTCGCCAAGGGAGCGCTCGACACGGCGATCGGCAATCACTCGGGAAAGGCGACGCTTGCCGCCGCGGCCGCTGCGGCGAAGTTCGAAGGCGAAGCCGGCGGGATCGTCGAAACATTCGTCGGTGATGGTGGTGCGGTGAAGCGTACGTTGTTGGTCGGTGTTGGTGACAATGGCGACGCCGATTGGGAGAAAGCCGGCGGTGCCGTCACCGCGCGGTTGCTGACCAGCGCGAAGAGCGCGGCGGTCGATCTGTCGGGCGCCAAACCGTCGCCCGCCGCGGCCGCTCGGTTCGCCGCGGCGATCGCGCAGCGCGGCTGGCGGATCGACACCTATCGCACCAAGCTGCCCGAAAAGCAGAAGCCGCAGCTCGCGGCGGTCACGATCGCTGGCGCGCCCGACGGCACCGACGCCGCGTGGTCGAACCAGGATGCCGTCACCGCCGGCCTCGATCTGACTCGTATGCTCGTGGCGGAGCCGCCCAACGTGGTTTACCCCGCAAGCTTCGTCGATCGCGTGAAAGCGTCGGTCGAGGGACTGGGTCTCGAAATCACCGTGCTCGGCCCCAAGGAAATGGGCGAGCTCGGCATGGGTGCGCTACTCGGCGTCGCGCAGGGATCGGTTCGCGAAGGTCGGCTGCTCGCGCTCAAGTGGAGCGGCAAGGGCAAGGGCGATCCCGAGCTCGCGCTGGTCGGCAAGGGCGTGACCTTCGACACCGGCGGCATCAGCCTTAAGCCCGGCGCGGGCATGGAAGACATGAAGTGGGACATGGGCGGCGCCGGTGCGGTGGTCGGTGCGATGAAAGCGATTGCCACTCGCAAGGCGAAGGCCAACGTGATCGGCGTCTGCGGCCTGGTCGAGAACATGCCCGACGGCAATGCGATCCGCCCCGGCGACATCCTGACCAGCATGTCGGGCCAGACGATCGAAGTGCTCAACACCGACGCCGAGGGGCGGCTGGTGCTGTGCGACTGCGTGACCTGGGTGCAGCAGACCCATCACCCGAAGACGATCGTCGATCTCGCGACGCTGACCGGCGCGATGATCATCGCGCTGGGCAATGAGCATGGCGGGCTGTTCGCCAACGATGACGGGCTCGCCGACGAACTCCTCGCCGCGGGCAAGGCGTCGGGCGACCTGTTGTGGCGTTTTCCGATGTCGGACACCTACAACAAGCTGATCGACAGCCCGATCGCCGACATGAAGAATGTCGGCCCGCGCGGCGCCGGATCGATCACCGCGGCGCAGTTCATCGGCCGCTTCGTCGATCCGGGCGTCAAATGGGCGCATCTCGACATTGCGGGAATGGTGTGGGCCGACAAGGCCGGTGCCACCTACGACAAGGGCGCGACCGGCTATGGCGTCCGACTGCTCGACCGTTTCGTCGCGGACAATTTCGAAGGCTGATGCAGGTCGATTTCTACCATTTGACCGTCACCCCGCTCGAACGTGCGCTGCCGAGCATCGCGCAACGTGTGGTTGGGGGCGGCGGGCGGTTGCTGATCGTTAGCAGCGATGAAACGCAGCGCGGTGCAATCGATCGGCTATTATGGAGTTATGCGCCTGAGAGCTTTCTGCCACACGCCCAGGCAGGCGGTGAGGACGACGCGTCGCAACCGGTGTTGATCGCCGCCGAGATCGCCCCGGCAAACGAAGCAGCGAACGTCGCGCTGATCGACGGCGAATGGCGCGACGAGGCGCTCGGGTTCGAGCGCGCGTTTCACTTCTTCGACGCCGATCGCATCCAGGACGCGCGCGCCGCATGGAAAGCGCTTGCCGATCGTGACGGCGTCGAGCGGCGCTACTGGAAGCAGGACGATGCCGGCAAATGGGAGCAGGCGGCCTAGGCTTGCGCCTTTTGCGCGGCACCACTAGAGGGCGCGCAGTTCACGACATCCCCAACAAGAGGAGCGAGCGACCGCCATGGCCGCCAACCGCACGTTTTCGATCATCAAGCCCGATGCCACGCGCCGCAACCTGACCGGTGCGGTGACC
>JBDSWC010000080.1:0-16286 GCA_039926845.1 Sphingomonas sp.
CCAGGTTCTTGGGACAGCCGAGCGACACCATGCCGACGCGCGGCGGGGAGGGGAGTATTGTTGCCATGGGAAGGCGCGGCACATAGCGATTGTTGAGTAATTTTCATAGGGTGCGTCGGATGAGCACTTTTCAACTGATTCCGCACCCCGAGCGAGAAAGCGTCGCGGTCACGGGGGTCGCCGTGTCGATCGAGCGCGATGGCGATGTTCTGGCGCTGTGCTACACTGTGACGGGGGACCTCGATCGCGTAGTTTGGCCTGCGCGTGAAACACCAGCGCGGACCGACGAGCTCTGGATGACCACCTGCTTCGAGGCGTTTGTCCAACCGGTCGGGCTGGCGGGCTATGTCGAGCTCAACCTGTCGCCTTCGGGCCGCTGGGCGAGCTACGCGTTCAACGGGCATCGAGAGGGCATGCGCGACGCGGCGGTCGAGCCGGTTACGCACTGGGCCAAGCCGACATTGACCGCGACGGCCGACCTTGCCGAGATCGGGGGGCACGACTGGCGTATCGGCCTGACGATGGTGGTCGAGGCAAGCGACGGATCGAAATCGTTCTGGGCGCTCGAGCACGGCCCGCTGGTGCCCGATTTTCACAATGCGGATTGCTTTACCGCCAGCCTCCCGGCACCGGAGCGGCCATGAAATTCGGTATCGATCGCCTCCTCGCCGACCCCGACTTGCGCAAGCCGCTCGAAGGCAAGCGCGTTGCCCTCCTCGCGCATCCCGCCTCCGTCACCGCCGATCTGACGCACTCGCTAGACGCGCTGGTCGCGGTCGGCCTCAACGTCTCGGCGATGTTCGGGCCGCAGCATGGCGTGCGCGGCGACCTGCAGGACAATATGATGGAGTCGCCCGACTTCACCGATCCGACCTACAACATCCCGGTGTTCAGCCTCTACGGCGAAGTGCGGCGGCCGAGCGGGCAGTCGATGGGCACGTTCGATACGATTCTGGTCGATTTGCAGGACGTTGGCTGCCGCATCTACACCTTCGTGACAACGTTGCTCTACGTGCTCGAAGCCGCGGCCGAGCATAGCAAGTCGGTCTGGGTGCTAGATCGTCCCAATCCTGCGGGGCGGCCGGTCGAGGGCCTGACGCTGCTGCCCGGCTGGGAAAGTTTCGTAGGGGCGGGGCCCATGCCGATGCGGCACGGCATGACGCTGGGCGAGCTCGGGCATTGGTTCATCGATCACTTCAAGCTCGACGTCGATTATCGCGTGATCGCGATGGAGGGCTGGGCGCCCGATGACGCGCCGGGTTTCGGCTGGCCGACCGATCGGGTGTGGATCAACCCCAGTCCAAACGCGGCCAACGTCAACATGGCGCGCGCCTATGCGGGAACGGTGATGCTCGAGGGCACGAACCTGAGCGAGGGGCGGGGGACGACGCGCCCGCTAGAACTGTTCGGCGCGCCCGATATCGACGCCAAGGCGGTGATCGCCGAAATGCATCGGATCGCGCCTGAATGGCTCAACGGCTGCACGCTGCGCGACATCTGGTTTCAGCCGACGTTTCACAAGCATGCCGGCACCTTGTGCAACGGCGTCTTCATTCATGCCGAGGGCGGGGCGTACGACCACGCCGCGTTCCAACCGTGGCGGCTCCAGGCGCTGGGCTTCAAGGCGATCCGCGCTCTCTATCCCCACTACGATCTGTGGCGCGATTTTCCCTACGAATATGAATTTGATAAGCTGGCGATCGACGTTATCAATGGCGGCTCAGGCTTGCGTGCCTGGGTGGACGATACGGCCGCGCAGCTGAGCGATCTGGACGCGCTGACCCGGGTGGACGAAACAGCCTGGGAGAATGTGCGCCGACCGCATCTGCTGTATTGACCGGAGGCTTTGATGCGCGTGATCCTTTCGGCTTTGCTGGTGGCGATCCCCGGTATCGCCATCGCACAGACCGCAACGATGCCGGACGACATTGTCGTGAGCGCCCAGCGGGAACAGGCTCGCAAAGCGGTGGCAACCTATGTCGCCAATATTTCGCGAACGACCGGCGGCCAACTGGCGCGGTTCCACCAGCCGGTGTGCGTCAGCATGATCGGCGGCCTGCCAGCAGAGCATGCGGCGATCGTCGAACAGCGCATCCGGGAAGATGCCATTGCAGCGGGCGCGCAGGTCGCAAAGGCGCCATGCCGGGCCAATCTCATCGTCATGATCGCAGCCAGCGGCAGCGATCTGATCAAGGACATGCGAAAACACCGTCCTGACTGGCTTACCGGTCTAAGCTGGACGGACGTCAACGCGCTGATCGCGCCGACTCCCGCACGCGCCTGGAGCATCATGTCATTGCGCAACGAAACCGGCGAGGAATTGAGTCCGCCTAGCGCCATGGGCAACAGAGCGATGAGAACACGCGATGCCTTGAGCGACACGCCGGTGCTCCGGGTGCGGTCGTCGTCGATCGTCTCGCCTTCGACACGACAGAATATGGAAGCCTCGTTTGTCGTGATCGACCGGCCTTCGATCGTCGGAATGTCGCTGCGGCAGATTGCCGATTATGCCGCGATGCGTGGTTTGGGGCATACCCGGCCACCGGCGCCAGGCGGGTCGGTCGATACGATACTATCGCTGCTTGACGGATCGGGGACGCCGCCGCGCGCGCTGACGGCGTCCGACGCCGCTTTCCTGCGTATGCTGTATTCGTCGGACGGCCTCGGCGAGGCTGTCAACGAGCGCAACAAGATCGCGCGACGTATCATCGACGGAAAATAGACGAAATCCGCCCCAATCCAACGCTTTGCCGCGTGCTGCTATCGGGTAGTCCCAAACCGGATGCATTCGCTGTATTAACTGACATCAATTAGTCATCGGGAATCGCAGGGCGGGGAACAGCCCAATGGAATCGGACATTCGTTTTTACGCGCGCCGTTTGGCGCAGGAACAAGTCGCCGCGCGCACCGCGTTGACCGCGGAGGCGCGCGACCGCCGGCTGGCGCTCGCCGCCAAATTCCAGGCGAAACTGGCGCAGCTCTGCGCCTGATCACCGTTTGCGCGTCAGCTCGCGCATCGCGTCGTCCAACCCCGCCAGCGTCAGCGGATACATGCGGTCGCCCAGTAGCTCGCGGATGATCTTGATCGACTGCGAATAGCCCCATTGCTCTTCCTTGATCGGGTTGAGCCAGATCGCGGCGGGGTAGGTGGTGGTCAGCCGGTGTAGCCACACCGCGCCCGACTCCTCGTTGAAATGCTCGACCGCCCCGCCGGGATGGGTGATCTCGTAGGGGCTCATCGACCCGTCGCCGACGATCACCAATTTATAATCGTGGCCGAATTTGTGGAGCACGCCCCACATCGGCGTGCGCTCGACGAAGCGGCGGCGATTGTCCTTCCACACGCCCTCGTACGGGCAGTTGTGGAAGTAGAAGAATTCGAGGTTTTTGAACTCGCTGGTGGCCGCGGAGAAGAGCTCCTCGCAAAGTTTGACCCACGGATCCATCGACCCGCCCACATCCAAGAAGAGCAGCAGCTTGACGGCGTTGTGCCGTTCGGGCCGCATGTGGATGTCGAGCCAACCCTGCCGCGCGGTGCCCTCGATCGTTGCGTCCATGTCGAGTTCGTCGGCCGATCCCTCGCGCGCGAAACGGCGGAGGCGGCGCAGCGCGATCTTGATGTTGCGGGTGCCGAGCTCGCGCGTGCTGTCGAGGTTCTTGAACGCGCGCTGGTCCCAGACCTTGATCGCCTTGCCCTGCTTCGATTCGCCGCCGATCCGCACGCCTTCGGGATTGTAGCCGTCATTGCCGTAAGGGCTGGTGCCGCCGGTGCCGATCCATTTGTTGCCGCCCTGATGGCGCTTTTCCTGTTCCGCCAGACGCTGTTTCAGCGTCTCCATGATCTCGTCCCATGACCCGAGCGCCTTGATCGCTTCCATCTCTTCGGGCGTGAGATATTTTTCCGCGACCGATTTGAGCCAGTCGGCGGGGATGTCGACGGGCGGGGTGCCGAATGTCGTGGCGATGCCGCGGAAGACCTTGGCGAATACCTGGTCGAATCGATCGAGCAGCCCTTCGTCCTTCACGTACACGGCGCGCGACAAATAGTAGAAATCCTCCGGCGTGCGGCCGATCACATCCTTGTCGAGCGCCTCGAGCAGGATGAGGTGCTCCTTCAGGCTGGCCGGGATGCCGGCGGCGCGGAGCTCGTCGAGGAAGTTGAAGAACATGCGCGGCCTCTTTTTCCCCTTCCGCTTGCGGGAGGGGCTAGGGAAGGGCCTGTTCGCCCAATCGCTATCCTACATGCCCTCCCTATCGCTGACTCTCCCCTCCCGCAAGCGGGAGGGGAGAGTCAGCGATAGGCGTCGATCAGCGCGCCGACGTAATCGGGCTGCTTGCTCGTCAGTTCGCGCGCGGGTTTGGTCTTGCGGTCGGGGTAGATGAAGCCGTTGACCCGATAGGTTGTGCTGCCCAGCCCGTCATTGTCGCGATACCAAACGCGAACCTCACTCCAGTCGTTGTCGCTGCTCACGTCGTAGACGGTGACGTCCTGTTCGGCATGGCCGCGCTCGCCGTTCTGCCGCGACCAGTTGGCGTGGGTCAGCATCAGCACGCGCCCATCGACGATCCGGCTGACGACCGCGACATGACCGAGCGGCAGGCGCGATTGCTTGGCGAAGGCGATCACCGATCCGACGCGCGGGGTGTCGCCGCGGCCGTAGCGGCCTTCGGCCTGGTCCCACCACGTCCAGGCGTCGCCGAAAATCTGGATACCCGACGCGGCACGCGCGAAGGGTACGCACTGGCCGACATAGTCGAGTAGCGATGCGGCTTGCGCTGGCAGCGTGGCCATTCCGACCAGCACCGCCGCGACCGTGCCGCAAAAGAGTTTCCCGCCCCGCATGATCCCTCCGGAATAGGCCGGGATGGTTGACGGTGTGGTTGGCGAACATGGTTACCGCGGCGGTAACACTTTTCCGCCCGGCGCCTCGGCGTCATGGATCAGCGACACCATCACGACCGAGATGATCATCAACAAATACCAGGCGCCGAGCTTGGCTGGGCTGACCAACTGCCAGCCGTCGCGCTGGTTCGGATACGACCAGGCGTTGGCGAAGGTGCCGATATTCTCCGCGAACCAGATGAACAGAGCGACGAGGAAGAAGCCGAGCAGGACCGGCATCCAGCGTTCGGTGCGGAACGGCGTGAAGAAGAAGCGCGAGCGCCAGAACATCGCGGCGATCGCGACGAACAGCAGCAGGCGGATGTCGGGCAGCCAATGGTGCGCGAAGAAATTGACGTAGATCGAAGCGGCCAGCGTCACGAGCTGCCAGCGCGGCGGCCAATGCGTCATGTGGATGCCGAAGATCCGCCAGATCCGCGCGATGTAGCTACCGACCGCGGCGTACATGAATCCCGAATAGAGCGGGACCATGCCGATATGGAGCACGCCGCCATCGGCATAGTTCCATGATCCCGCCTGTGTCTTGAACTGCTCCATCACCGTACCGGTGACGTGGAAGGCGAGGATGACCTTCGCCTCCTCCCAATTCTCCAGCCGGAACGCGAGCATCCCGGCCTGGATCAGGACCGCCATGACCGTCAGGAAATCGTTGCGGGAGAGGGGGGCGTGCTCGGGGTAGAAGAAATGCGTGCCGAGTAGCAGCGCGAGCATCAACGCGCCGAACAGGCACGCCCAGCCTTGCTTGAAGCCGAACAAGAGGAATTCGTAGACCCACAGCCGCCACCCGGCCCGCGGCTGCCGCGTTTCGAGCGCCGCACGGATGCGGGCGAAGCGGGTGGCGCCGGATGTCTTGAGAGGCTGGTCCATCACTCTCCGTCACCCCGGACTGGTTCCGGGGTCCAACTCTCCACCGGCGATGGCGTCTTTTGTGGCACGTTGGATGCCGGAACAAGTCCGCCATGACGGCAGTGAGGTCAGCGCGGCCCGCCGCTGCCTTGTTGCCGCTTCGCCATGAACGCGAGGCGCTCGAACAGCATCACGTCCTGTTCGTTCTTGAGCAATGCGCCGTGGAGCGGTGGAATCGCCTTGGTCGGGTCGCGGTTTTGAAGGACGTCGAGCGGCATGTCCTCGTGGAGGAGCAGCTTGAGCCAGTCGAGCAACTCGCTCGTCGATGGCTTCTTCTTTAGCCCCGGCACGTCGCGGACGTCGTAGAAAATATCCATCGCCTTCGACACCAGGATCTTCTGGATGCCGGGAAAGTGAACGTCGACAATGGCTTGCATCGTATTTCTGTCGGGGAACTTGATGTAGTGGAAGAAGCAGCGGCGCAGGAACGCGTCGGGCAGTTCTTTCTCGTTGTTCGATGTGATGACGACGATCGGGCGCTCGGCGGCGCGGACGGTCTCCTTGGTCTCGTAGACATGGAATTCCATGCGATCGAGTTCCTGAAGCAGATCGTTGGGGAACTCGATATCGGCCTTGTCGATCTCGTCGATCAGCAGGACGGGGACTTCGGGCGCGGTGAACGCGTCCCACAGCTTGCCGCGGCGGATATAGTTGGAAATGTCGTGGACTCGCTCGTCGCCAAGCTGGCCGTCGCGCAGCCGGGCGACCGCATCATATTCGTAGAGGCCCTGCTGCGCCTTGGTGGTCGATTTGACGTTCCATTCGATCAGCGGCGCGCCGACGGCTTTGGCGATCTCGTAGGCGAGGACCGTCTTACCCGTCCCGGGTTCGCCCTTGACGAGCAGCGGCCGGCGCAAGGTCACCGCGGCGTTTACCGCGACTTTCAAATCGTCGGTGGCGATGTAGCTTTCGGTGCCGGCGAAACGAATCATTTCTATCCTCGATTTTTCGAATATCGGGTTTGGGATAGAAGGAGATTATGCCCTAGCGCAAGGCTCAGTGCCGGTCGCGAGCGCTCTTGCGCGCTTCGGCCAAGTCCCACAGCGCGCGGTGCTGGGCGAGCAATTGTTGCGCGCCAAAGCCCATCGCGCGTTCGATCGCCGAGTCGGCAGCGAGCGTCGCGGCCAGGGTTGCGGTGTCGGCCTCTATCGGCAGAGCCGGGGGCAGGATGGTGAGGCCGGCGCGATCGGCGGCGGCGTCGAGTACGCCGCGGATCGAGTGCCAGTCCAGAATCAGCGCGATCGCTGCGCCCACCGCGCACCCGGCGCGGTCGGACTGGGCGAGCATGTCGAGCGCGTGGATCTGATGCGTCACGGCGGCTTCGGATTCGGCTTGGCCGGGCGTCGAGGGAATCGGGCCGGCGGCGGCGGTCAGCCGCGCGAGCAGCGCGCGCTCCTCGGCAAACGCGCTCGCCGCTTCCTCGAGCCACGATTCGGCCGCGATGCTGGGTCCGTGGTTCATTGCGTGGTCGACCACCCCTGGATGCCGCCCGTGCAACGCGCAGAGCAGATGGATCGCATCGGCCAGGTCGCGGGTCGCAGCGCCGCGCTCACCCATCGCCTGGACGAACGGGTGACGTGCGCTGCCATCGGCGTCGGCCAGCGCGGCAAGCACGCTCCAGCTGCCACTTTGGCGATCGAACGGAATGGTTTCGACTGGCATGGTTCCCCAATTACCCAATGAGTTCGCGGTGTTCTGGCGCAGAGGAGTATACCGAAGCGCGTAAAGACGCGGTTTATGCGGACTTAAGCATGTCGCAACACGTCGTGCGGGCGGGTCAATTAATCGCGATGATCAATGCGACGACGCCGTCGATCGTGGTGCCGCGCCGGCGGGGGGCGAAGGCGACGGTCACTTGCCGCGGATCCCCGGCGTCGGTCAGCAGGCGAGCGGTGCCCGATCGCGGCTCGCCGTCCTCGCTGACCACGGCGATCAGGTCGGCGACGCCGCCGCGCGACTGGATCGAAAACAGCGTGACGAAGCGCAGGCTCGATAGCATCGAATCGCCGATTCCGGTCAGCGCGGCGAGCGCCGTGTGGGGACCGTCGAGGAAACCGTAGCGGTCGATCCGCGCAATCGCGGCACCGCGCGACAATGCGAAGGTCTCGTCGAGCGATGCCCGGTCATCCGCGTCCCGTTCGCGCGGCAGGCACAGCCTCTCGATCAGCTCGACCGACGCCAGGACGAGCCGCGGACGACCCCGGTGCAGGATGTAGACCGGGTCGCGCGCCGCCCGCTCGCTCCACACGCCGAAGCGGCGAACCAGGTCGGACTCGGTCGTCATATCGTCGCGGTCGGTGGCGGATGGCGCGTCCATGTGCGCTTGATCGACATCGGCGAGGCCGAGGGCAAGACCTTCCGACCGAAGCGGAGGCGTTTGTTGCCCATTCCGGGTCGGCCCCGTAACGTTGGTTGATAACGGACGGGGGAGAGCGGCGATGCGGAATTGGCTGGGGCTGTTGGCGGCGATCGTCGGCGCCATTGTGCTGGCGATCATCTCGACAACGCCGCCAGCTCCCGTGGGCAGCGACGCCCCGGCGACCGCCTTTTCGGCGGCGCGCGCGATGGCGGATGTCCGCGTCATCGCCCGCGCCCCGCATCCGACCGGTAGCGCCGAGGACGCTGCGGTTCGCGCGCATCTGATCGCGCGGCTGCAATCTATGGGTCTGGAGGTCGCGACCGCTACCGGCACGATGGATGCCGCCGGCGCGAAACGGCTCGCGGATTGGAGCAAATCCACCGTGACACCACCGCTCACCAACATCGTCGCGGTGTTGCCGGGACGCGACCGCTCGCTGCCCGCGGTGCTGCTGATGGCGCATCACGACAGCGTATGGGGATCGCCCGGCGCGGCCGACGACGGCGCGGGGGTGGCGTCGATCCTCGAGACGGTGCGTGCGATTCGGACGCAGGGCCAGCCGGCGCGCGACCTGATGGTGCTACTGACCGACGGCGAGGAATTGGGGCTGGAAGGCGCCAAGGCGTTTTTCGCGAGCGATCCGCGCGCCGCTCGCGTCGGCGTGATCGTCAATCTGGAGACGCGCGGCGGGGGTGGGCGCGCGTCGATGTTCGAGACCGGCAGCGACAACGGCGCGATGATGGCGCTGTTCGGACGCAGCGTCGCGCGGCCGGTCGGCACGTCGCTCAGCGTTTTCATCTATCAGAAGCTGCCCAATTCGACCGATTACACCGTCGCCAAGAAGCTCGGCGTGCCGGGGTTCAATTTCGCGTTCATCGGGCGGCCCGGTCTCTATCATTCGCCGCTGGCGACTCCCGACGCGCTCGACCAGGGCGCGTTGCAGGACATGGGGCGGCAAGTCCTCGACCTGACGCGCGGGCTGATCGCGGCAAATCCGTTGCCGGGCAAGGCCGCGGACGGCGTGTTTTTCGACGCGTTCGGCCTGGTATTCGTGAGTTATGCGACGGCGGTCGGTTGGCTGATTTTGGCGCTGGGTGCGACAGGGTATGCTGCTGCGGGGTGGCGGCGCGGAACCATCGGCGAGATGGCGCGGGGGGCGGGGAGCCTGTTCGCGCTGACGCTAGTCACTGGCCTCGTTCTGTTTCTCGTCAACCTTGTGTCCGGGGCCGGCGGCCAGACCAATTACTACGATAGGCTCGCGGCGATCCCGCGGCTGGAGGCGCAGGCGCTACTGGTGTGCCTGGCGACGCTCGCGCTGTTTCGCCGTTGGTTGCCCACTAGCGCCGCTGGCGTCGCGGGTACGGCGGCGCCGTTGCTGTTGCTTGGCCTGTTGCTTCAGGCGGTCGCGCCGACCGCGGCCTACCCGATCGCGGTGCCCCTGATGCTTGGCGGGCTGGCGATGGCGGTGCGGCGTCACTGGCCGACCGCGGGCACGATCGTGGTCGTAATCGCCGCGACGCTCGGCGTCGGCTACATGCTCGGCTTCGGTTTCTTCCTGCTTCAGGCGGTCGGCCCCAAGACGCCGATGATCGCCGCGGTGCCGCTGGCGGTCGCTACGGTGCTGTTGCTGCCGCTGATTCCGGAGGTCGACCGCCGTCGCGCGAGCATCGCGAGTGCCGTGCTGGTCGCGCTCGCGGTCGGCATCGCGCTCTGGGTGTTGCTCGACCCCATCGCGCCCAGCGTGGCGGTCTACAGCACCGATCACTGAGAGCGTCTGACGGGACGCCAACTCTGTCCCGAAATGGATCGATCCGCCGCGACCCGCGAACGTCGTTAAAATATCATCAATGAGTCACTCGGCGCCGATAGACGAGATCGGGTCAGGCTCCACGCGGGGCCGAGTGTCGCGTTAATCCAGTCATCCATCGTGCCGAGCGCTGGGCAGCCGCTGCCCCGCGATCGCATCCGCTTGCCTGAAACGGGGAATATTCATGATCAAAAGTCTCGCCAAATTGTCGTGCGCCGTCGTTTTCGCCGTGTCGATGGCCGGCATCGCCCACGCCGGACCGGTCCTGACCAACGGCAATTTCGAGAACGGCCTGACCGGCTGGACGTCATTCACCACCGCCAACGGCACGATCGCTGAGCTCCCCAGTGTGCCCGGCGCGCCGGCGCTGCAAAGCGCATCGGTGGTCTCATTTAATGTGAAGGGCACAGGTGCCTCGAACGCGCTGTTTCTCAACGCCGGCAAAATCAACGGGCCGTACAATTCCAACCCCGGCGAAGGCGGCGGCATTTTCCAGTCGTTCACGACGGTCGGCGGCACCGCGACGTTCAGTGCGGACATCGCGGCCTTCTACACACGCTTGAGCGGTGGGCTGGGGATCGGCCTGGTCAGCGTCCTGCTTGACGGCGTCCTGCTCGACAGCCACGACTTTGGCGATGTTCCCGGCGGGACGGTGACGCTGCGCAGCACGCTGGGCTTCACCACCAACGTGTCTGCGGGCAACCACATCCTGTCGCTCCAGGCGACGCGTCTGTTCGCCCCGGCGCGGGGCGTGGCGTCGCAATATTTCGACAACGTGTCGCTCGACGTGGTGGCCGTGCCGGAGCCCGCGACCTGGGCGATCACGTTGCTGGGCTTCGGGCTGATGGGCGCCTCGTTGCGCAATCGCCGTCGCAGCATGGCGGCCGTAGCCGCCTAAAAGGGGCGGCGCCTCCGGGTGCCGGTGAAAGGCCGCAGCGGTTCGCCGCTGCGGCCTTTTTCAATTGCCGGACTGATAGGCGTCGATGAACGGCTGCAGGTGTGACCGGTACGGCGCTGCTACGTTCAGGCCGTCGCGGTTGATCGGGCGGCGCACCTGCAGCGAACTGGCGGTCGCGACCACACGCTCGGTCAGGTGCGGCGTATACGCGGCGGCCTCTTCCGCGAGCCCGCAATGCGCCAGCAATCGCGCCGTCCACGCCGCCGGCTCGTCGACCAGTTCGCGATATGGAACGACGAGCAGCCGGTCGCCCAACTGAGCTTTCCAGAACGCCATCAGCTCATCCTCCAGCCGAAAATGGTGGGCGATGTCGGTGAGGCTATAGCTCCAGGCGACGCCGTGGATGAAGAACGTGCGAAAGCACGACCAGGCGCTATCGAGCGGATCGCGGCGCATCCAGATCAGCGGTGCGTCGGGCAACGCCGCGGCGATCACGCCCATGAAGCGGCTGGCGTCGATCGTCTTGTCGACGATCCGGCCGGCGGGGCCGAACCGCTCGTTCAGCAGGTGCAGATAGAGGCCGCCCAGGGTATCGAGGCTGCCGCCACCCGCCAGATATCTATCGACGTCGTTGCCCGAGACGCCACCGGCCGCGACCGCGATGTGCTGGATGAGGTTGAGCTCGCCGCCGTCGAGCACGTCGCTGTGGCTGGTGAGAATCTGCTCCACCAAGGTCGTGCCCGATCGCGGCAGCCCCGTGACGAAAATCGACCGGCGCGTGTCGATCGATTGGGCGGGGCGCATGCGTGCGAGGAAGTCCGGTCCATAGCCTGTCATTGCCGCGCGCGCGTTCGCTTCGTTACCCGCGCGGCTGTACGGCGTTTGCGACCGCAACAGCTCGGCGCCGCGCGCGAAGGCCGCGAAACTCGCCTCCGGATTCTTGCGATCGGCGTACAGCTTGCCGAGCGCATAATAATAGCGCGCGAGATCGGCTGGTCCCTGCCGCTCCGCCACGGGTTGCTCGGCCAAGAGCCGATCGCCGAACGGGCTGTCCGCCAGGTTCAGTGTCGTTGCCAGCGATAGCCACGCCGGGCCCCAACCAGGCCGTTGTGTGAGGGCGGTGGCGAGGTGATCACGCGCCTCTTCAACCCGCCCCAGCGTCATGGCGATGTTGCCCAGCACATACCCACGGCCGGCGAGGTCGGGCACGTCGTCCGGTAGCGTCGTCAGCAGGTCGTGCGCCTCCTGCGGCCGGCCGGACTGAGTCAGCAAGACGACCTTCGCATAACTCGCTTGTGTCTTGTCGGGCGATTGCGCGACGAATGCGTCGATGGCACGACGTGCGAGCGTGAGTTCGCCGCTGACGCGCATGAGCTGCGCAAGGTTTCGCCACTGCTCGCCCAGCGGGGCGTCCCCATCGAGCAGCATCGCTACGATTCGGTTGGTCTCGGCTCGGTCGTGACGGGAAAGGGCGCTTTTCAACGCGGTAGAGGCGCTGACGATGGCGGCATTGCTCATTGGGGTGGCCATGGAATTTTCCTACCGGGTCGTAAGATCGGGGCCATAGGCGACGAGAATCGACCTGTCTCGTCAAGGGACACAATTGGCCGGAATATTGTTTCGACGCGACGATAGCGCATTGACAATCCACCGGTCCCAAAAGATTAATGAGTTGTTAACGGCAAGGGCCGGGACATTCAGGTTTTGGGGGATTTCTCATGCGTATGAAGAACTTGCTGGCATGCAGCGTTGCTGCGAGCGTGCTGGTCGCGGCGCCGGCTTACGCCGGCCCGACCATCAATCTTTACGACAACGGCTTCACGGGCACGCCCGCTCAGGTTGCGGCGTTCAAGGCCGGTTTCCAGATCGCGGCTTCTTATTGGAGCTCGATTCTGACCGACAACGTCACGATCAACCTGAGGGTCGGCACGGCCGCGCTCAACCCGGGCGTGATCGGCTCGACGAACAGCGCCCGCGCCGACTATTCCGTCGCGAATTGGGAGAACCGGGTCAACCTGACCAAGAGCGGGTCGACGATCGACCAGACTGCGATCTTGCCGACGCTGACCGGCGGCGGTGCCAGCTTCATCACCAACGGTGTGAACGCTGCCACTGGCAACGACGACCTGACGACGCTGCGCTACGATAATGCGGCGACGACCAGCTCGAAGGTGCTGTTCATGAACTCGTCGCTGATCAAGGCAATCGGCGGCAGCGCCGGCGGCGTGACCAACACGTCGATCGACGGGACCGTACAGTTCAGCAGCAACTTCGCCTTCGATTTCGATCCGACCGACGGCGTCACCGCCGGCACGTTCGATTTTATCGGCGTCGCCATCCACGAAATCGGCCACGCGCTCGGTTTCGTGTCGGGTGTTGATTTCCTGGACGTCTATGGCGAAGGTCCGGGCACCAGCCCCAACGAAGGCATCCTGCACTACAGCCTGAACGACACGTCGATCTACTCGGCGCTCGACATGTTCCGCTACAGCGCTGATCCGACGAACCTCGTTCCCGGCGGCCCTGCGCGTGACCTGTCGGTCGGCGGCACCAAATACTTCTCGATCGACGGCGGCGCGACCGCGCTGTTCGGCAACACCTTCTCGACCGGCCGCTTCAACGGCGACGGCCAGCAGGCGTCGCACTGGAAGGACGCAAGTGGTGCCAACGCCTGCGGCCCGCAGCTCGGCATCCTGGACCCGACCTTCTGCTTCGGTCAGATGGGCGAAGTGACGGGCCTGGACCTTGCAGCATATGACGCGATGGGCTGGAACCTCAGCGTTAACGCGTTGAACTACGCCACCAAGTCGACGGCGTCGATCTTCGCCACTACGCCGAACCAGGTGCCGGAGCCGGCGACCTGGGCGATGATGATCGTCGGTTTCGGCCTGATGGGCGGGGCCATGCGCCGCAACCGTAAGGTCACCGCGCGTATCCGCTTCGCCTAACGCTTGCCTTTAGGCTTGAAGGAGGGGCCGTCGGTCGAAAGACCGGCGGCCCTTCGCGTTTCGCACGACAAGGCGTGGAGCCCGCTGGCGCAGGACTGGTACCGGCTGACTCCAATTCTTCACACACACCGCTAGCGACGCACAGGTCGATGGAGCCATTGCTCGTGGCATTCAAAAGCCGTGGGTCGTGCGATTGACCGCTTTTATTGCGCACCGGCGCGGAAGTTATGCCGCGATGTGGGCTCCCGGGCGGCGGTTCACTTTATCCCGATGATCGAATACCGTGGTGTGATGCCAGGTTTAACGCGCAGTTTGCTGTTGTTGACTGTTGCGATCGGCGGATTCGCAGTCGCCGGATGCGGTGGCGATGGGGGCAGCGGTGCCGTCGCGCCCGTTCCAACGCCGTCGCCGCCGCCTTCCCCCGTCCCCACGCCGTCTCCGACCCCGACGCCGGGACCGTCGGCGAACAACACCGCCGAATATCGCGCGAGCGAAGGCGCCGTCTCCATGAACGCGCTCTCCGCTTATGATCGCGGTTTTACCGGAGCGGGTGTAAAGGTGGCGGTGGTCGATAGCGGGATCGACCCGAACAGCACGGAGTTCACCGGCCGCATCGACCCTGCGTCCGCCGACCTCGCAGGCAACGGAACGCTCGACGACCTCAGCGGGCACGGCACGGGTGTAGCCACGCTCATCGCGGCGAAACGCGACGGCATCGGCAGCCACGGCGTTGCCTTCGATGCCACGATCGCCGTTTTCCGCACCGATTTTCCGGGTAGCTGTGCCGGCGCGGGCGGCTGCACCTATAGCCTGGACGCCGTCGCGCTGGCGATCGACCGCGCACGCGAGGCCGGCGTCCGGGTGATCAATCTCTCGATGATCGGCGACAGCGCGCCACGCGCGAACTTGCTAGCGGCGGTCGACCGGGCGACCGCGGCGGGCATTGTCATTACGATCTGCGCGGGAAACGAGGGCGGCCCGGAACCCCAAACGCTCGCTGCGACGCTAGCCGCCGATCCCGCTGCGCGTGAACAGGTGTTGATCGTGGGAGCGGTAGGCGGCGGCGACGTAATCGGCGCGTCCAGCAATCGAGCCGGGGATAGCGCGGCACACTTCATTACGACCACCGCGGGGTCGTGTTCCGCCGCGACGCCGCTCGCGTCGGGCGCGCTGGCGCTCATCGCCCAGGCAAATCCGACAAAGGCCGGCGCGCAACTATTGGCCTTGCTCTACGCATCGGCGCGCGATGTCGGTGCCACCGGACAGGACCGCGTCTATGGGCGCGGCGTCGTCGACCTGAAGCGCGCGTTCCCGTAACCGCGAGCCGTCGCTTACTGGTCGAGGAAGCTCCGCATCTTACGCGAGCGCGACGGATGCTTCAGCTTGCGCAGCGCCTTCGCCTCGATTTGGCGGATGCGCTCGCGCGTCACCGAAAACTGCTGTCCGACTTCCTCCAGCGTGTGGTCGGTGTTCATGCCAATCCCGAACCGCATGCGCAACACGCGTTCCTCGCGCGGCGTCAGGCTGGCGAGCACCCGCGTGACCGTTTCCTTGAGGTTCGCCTGGATCGCGGCATCGACCGGGATCACCGCATTCTTGTCCTCGATGAAATCGCCCAGATGGCTATCCTCCTCGTCGCCGATCGGCGTTTCGAGGCTGATCGGCTCCTTGGCGATCTTCATCACCTTGCGGACCTTTTCGAGCGGCATCGACAGCCGCTCGGCCATTTCCTCGGGTGTGGGCTCGCGGCCTTGCTCGTGGAGGAACTGGCGGCTGGTGCGGACCAGCTTGTTGATCGTCTCGATCATATGGACCGGGATGCGGATCGTGCGTGCCTGGTCGGCGATCGAACGGGTGATCGCCTGGCGGATCCACCACGTCGCATAGGTCGAGAATTTGTAGCCGCGGCGATACTCGAACTTATCGACCGCCTTCATCAGGCCGATGTTGCCTTCCTGAATAAGATCAAGGAATTGCAGGCCGCGGTTCGTATATTTTTTAGCAATCGAGATGACGAGGCGCAGGTTCGCCTCGACCATTTCCTTCTTCGCGATGCGCGCCTCGCGCTCGCCTTTTTGCACCATGTTGACGATACGGCGGAACTCGCCCAGCGCCATGCCGGTCTGCTGGCTGATCTCGGCGATCTCGATGCGGATGCGGTCAACCGCACCCACTTCGCCGGCAGCAAACGCCGCCCATTTCTTGTCGACGCCCTCGACCGTGCTCAGCCAGCTTTCATCGAGCTCGTGGCCGACATACCGGTTAAGGAAATCGGCCCGCGCGACCTTATGACGCTCGGCCAGGCGCAGCATCTGGCCGCCGAGCGCGGTCAGGCGCCGGTTGAAGCTGTAGAGCTGGTCGACCAGATACTCGATCTTGGCCTGGTGGAACTGCACGCTCTCGACCTCGGCGGTCAATTCCTCGCGCAATTTCTGATACTTGCGCTCATCCGACGCCGACAGTTC
>JBDSWC010000081.1:0-46818 GCA_039926845.1 Sphingomonas sp.
GCCGAGCGCCGCGCGATGCTGGAGGAAGCGGCGGGGATCGCGGGGCTCCACGTCCGGCGCAAGGACGCCGAGCAGAAATTGCGCGCGACCGAGGCCAATCTGGCGCGGCTCGACGAGATCATGTCCGACCAGGAAGCGCGCGCCAATGCGTTGCGGCGCCAGGCGCGGCAGGCCGAGCGCTATCGCGAGCTGTCGGACAAAATCCGCGTCGCCGAAGCGCGGATGATCTTCGCGCGCTGGCGCGACGCTGCCGCAGCGGCGGACGCGGCGAAGGCCGAGGCGGCGCAGTGCGAGGAGAAGGTTGCGACCGCCGCCGAGATGCAGCGCGCAGCGGCGGCGCACCAGCATGCGGCGACGACCGCGCTGGGCGAAGCGCGCAGTGCTGCACTGGCCGCGCGCGATGCGGCGACCGAGGCGGCGCACGCGCTTGCCGGGCTGCGCGCCGAGCATGAGGCGGCGGCACGGCGGATTGTTGAGCTTTCCGATCAACGCGGCCGGATCGCCGAGGATCGCGAGCGCGAGGGCGCGCTCGCAGTCGACGCGGCGGAGGCGCTGGCGCGCCTCGACGCCGAGGTGAAGTCACTTACGAAGCGCGCCGATGAGGCCGCGGCACGGCTCCCCGCGCTCGACGCAACGCTTGCCGAGGCTGAACGCGCGGCGCGCGACGCCGACGTCGCGCTGGCGCAGGCGATGAGTCGTCAGGCGGCCGAGCTCGCCGATGCGCGCGTGGCGGAAGCAGCGGCGGCCGCTGCCCGCGCGCGACACGACCGCGCGGTGCGCGACCAGGCGACATGGGAAGCCGAACGCAAGGCGTTGGGCGACGCCGCACCGCTGCGCGCCGAAAAGGCGGCGGCGGCCAAGGCGCGTGCCGACGCGCTCGATTCGGCGGAAACCGCGCGCGCGGCACGGGCACGCGCAGACGCCGACGAGCGCGCCGCGCAGGAAGCGCGCGATGGGGCCGAGGCGGCGCGGGCCGCGGCGCGGGCCGAGCTGGCGACGATCGAGAGCGAACTCGTGGCGCTGGAAAAGGCGACGCGGCCGTCCGGGCGCGACCGCTTGCTCGACCATGTCCGCGCGGCGCCGGGGTACGAGCGAGCGCTGGCGGCGGCGTTGGGCGACGATCTCGAAACCGGGCTCGACGCCAACGCCGACCGTTTCTGGGCCGGGGCCGATCCGCAGCCGGGCGATCCCGGTGCGCACGGGCTGACGCGGCTCGGCGATCATGTCGAAGCGCCCGCGGCTCTGGCGCGACGGCTCGCGCAAGTGTTGGTGGCGGAGAGCGACAACGGGCAGCCGCTCGCAGTCGGGCAGCGGCTGGTGACGCTCGGCGGGGTGCTGCGGCGCTGGGACGGCTATGTCGCGAAGTCGGGCGGGGCGGCCGCCGCGGAACGGCTCGAACGCATCAATCGTCTCGCCGCGCTCAACGAGGCGCGGCCCAAGGCGCAAGGCGCGCTCGACAAGGCCAACGGCCAGCTCGACGCCGCCGAAGCCAAGATCGCCGCCGCGCGCGCCGATGCCGGCGCGGCGCGCGCCTCGCTCGAACGCGCCGACAATGCCGCACGCGACGCGAGCCGCATGGAGGACCGCGCCACCGCGCAATTAGAGCGGATCGAAGCGCAGCGCGCCGATCTCGACACGCGCGGGCGCCGCGTCGCCGCCGAGATTGGTGAGGCCGAGGCAGAAATGAAACGTGCCGACGCTGCCCGCGCGGCGTTGCCCGACGGCGCGGCGACGCGCGAGGCGGTGGTGCGGCTGCAGGCCGAGGCTGAGGCACGCCGCACGGCATCTTCCAACGCGCGCGCCGATCGCGCCACGGTCGACCGCGCGATCGCCGCCGATCGCGAGCGGCTGGCGGCAGCCGATGCCGAGCAGAAGAGCTGGAAAGCGCGTGCCGGCGAAGCGGCCAAGAGGATCGCCGACATGGCCAGGCGTGAAGCCGCGCTTGCCGCCGAGGCCGAGGCCGCCGCAGCGCGGCCGGGCGAGCTCGCCGCGCAGATCACGACCCGTGAGGCTGGCCATGCCGACCTCCGTACCGCCGCCGACACCGCGGCGACCGCCGAGCGCGAGGCGGAAGCCCGGCTGCGCCACACCGAGGAAACCGCGCAGGCCGCCGCCGAGGCGCTGTCGCTGGCGCGCGAGGCTCGCGCGGGCGCGGCGGCGCGCGCCGAGAACCAGGACCTGCGCCGAATCGAGATGACTCGGCTGTCGGGCGAACGCTTCGCTTGCCCGCCGCCGTTGCTCGGCGAGCGGATCGGGTTCGACATCGAACACGTCGGCGATCCGCAGGACGAATCGGTCGCGCACGACAAATTACTGGTCGACCGCGAGCGGATCGGCCCGGTCAATCTGGTCGCCGAGACCGAGCTTGCCGAACTCGACGCCGCGCGGCTCGATGCGGCGGGGGAACGCGACGAACTGGGCCAGGCGGTCAATCAGCTACGCGGGTCGATCGGCACGCTCAACCGCGAGGGGCGCCAGCGGCTGCTCGCGGCGTTCGAGGCGGTCAACGGCCATTTCCAGCGGCTGTTCGCGACGCTGTTCGACGGCGGCGCGGCGCGGCTCGAACTGGTCGATTCGGACGACCCGCTCGAAGCAGGGCTCGAGATCATGGCGCAGCCGCCGGGGAAGAAGCTGCAGTCGCTGACGTTGCTGTCGGGCGGCGAGCAGGCGCTGACCGCGGTCGCGTTGATCTTCGGGCTGTTCCTGACCAACCCGGCGCCGATCTGCGTGCTTGACGAGGTCGACGCGCCGCTCGACGACGCCAATATCGAGCGGTTCTGCGACTTGCTCGACCGCATGTGCCGCGAGACGCGCACGCGCTATTTGATCGTCACGCACAATGCGGTGACGATGAGCCGGATGCACCGCCTGTTCGGCGTGACGATGGTCGAGCGCGGGGTCAGCCGGCTGGTGTCGGTCGATCTCGGCGGGGCGGAGACACTCCTCGCAGCCGAGTGATCAATCGGCCGGCTGCGGCTGAAGCATCTTCCCGAACAACAATTTGACCCCCAGGAACACCACCCCCGCGCCTAGCACTGCGGCTACGTGAATGCCCCAGAACTGGCCCGCCGGCATCACGTCGAGCCACCCGCCGACCAGCCCGACGAGCAAATTGGCGGCGAACAGGAACAGGTAATAGATGCCGATCATCGTCGCGGCGATCGCGCGCGGCGCCGAGCGTGAATAGAGCGCCAGGCTGACCGGGAAGAAGTTCGCGAAGCCGAGGTTGTTGAGCGTGTTGACGACGAGCGCGATCCATAACGGGATCTTGCCGCCCGCCGCCGCCTGATGACTGGCGACCACGGCGACCAGGATGAACGCCAGCGACGATATCAGACAGCCGATCACCATCTTGGTCAGCTCGTCGGGCTCCCGCCACCTGTTGCCGTACCAGCGCCAAAAGATCACCACGCCGGCCAACGTGAAGAACCCGGTAATCGAATCGAACGAGACGAGGAAACCGGTCGGCATGCGATGTCCGAACAGCATGAATTCGTAGGAGCGGTCGGCCCACACCAGATAGGCGTTGAAGAATTGCTGGTTGCCCAGCGCGCCGATCGCCAGCACCGGGATCATCGCGATCAACAGCGCCAGCACCTTCCAGTCGCGTGACGTCATCGCCGGCGCGGGCGCGGCATCATGCTTGCGGGCGGCCTGCCGCTCCGGCGGCAAGTGACGGCGGCCGCTCAGGTAGACGATCAGCCCGATCAGCATGCCGACGCCCGCCGCGCCGAACCCCCAATGCCACGCGAAATTGTCGGCGAGCGAACTGCACACGAGCGGCGCGAAGAACGCGCCGAAGCTGATCCCGAGATAATAGATCTGGAACGCGTCGGCGGTGCGATTGTCGCCCGGGCCATAGAGCGCGCCGACCTGACTGGCGAGATTCCCCTTGAGGCAGCCTACCCCGAGCACCAGCAACAGCAGCGCGAACAGGAACGACCCCTCGAACGCCATCATGAAATGGCCCGCGGTCATCAACAGCGCGCCGAGCGTGATCGTCCGTGTCTTGCCGAGCCAGCGGTCGGCGATCAGTCCGCCCAGGATCGGCGTCATGTAGACGAGCGACGTGTAGGTGCCGAAAATGTGCGACGCCAATGCCTGGGTGGTCGGCGCTACGCCGTAAAACCACGTCAGGAACGCGCTGAACGCGCCGAAACCCGCGATATTCTCGACATGGCCGGGCAGCAGCAGCGCCTTGATCATGTAGAGCACGAGCAAGGTCTGCATGCCGTAATAGCTGAACCGCTCGAACGCCTCGGTCCCCGCGATGACGGGCAGCCCCCAGGGATGGCCGAGGAACTCGCCACGATGCGGCGGCGTCGTCAGCGCGTCGGGGCGAACATCCGGTTCCTCGATCGTCATTTCCCGTCCGGCCTTTCGCGTTGTAAGCTGGCGAGCCTAGCGCGCGCGATGCCGGGGCAGAAGGGGGCGTGATGCGGTTCTCGATTCCCGTGATTCTGTTCTCGGCGATGCTGTTGTCGGGGTGCTGGTGGTCGGGCCCGATATTCTATCCACCCGGCGCGACGGCAACCCAGCCGATCGTCGCGGGGCTGTACGAAGCGCGGTCGGCGGATGCGGCCGACAAGCCTGAACGCGTGCAGATCGCCCGGCTTCCCAACGGGGCGTGGGGCGAGAAGACCGACCAGGGCAGTTGGACCTTCTTCATCCGCTTGCCTGGCACGCCGCGCGATCTCTGGATCATGGAGACGATCGCGACCGACAGCAGCGACGCCGGCTATGGCCTGATGGAGCGCTCCGGCGATCGGTTGACCATGGACCCGATGATCCTGTGTCATGGTACGCAAATGATCGTTCGCGCGGCGGGCGGCGTGGTCGAGAATGACGATCCGCCCGGCACCGATGGATCGGCCGGTCGTCCGTTGAGCAATAGGATCGTCTGCCGATTCGATGATCGCGCCGCGCTCGAACGCGGGCTGCTCGCCTACGCCGCGGCGCATCCTAAACTCGACGGCGGCAAGCTGACGCGGATCGGAGACTGATCGTGGCGAGCACGCCGGCCGACGGTTTGTTTGGCCATCCCAAAGGCCTCTACTATCTCGCCTTCACCGAGACGTGGGAACGGTTCAGCTACTACGGTATGACCGCGCTGCTCGCGCTGTACATGACCAAGCAGTTGCTGCTGCCGGGGCATGCCGAGCATGTCGCCGGGCTTGCCGCGTTGCGTCACCTGTTCGAATGGCGCGGGAGCATCAGCGATGTCGCTTTCGCGTCGCTGATCTATGGCTGGTACGGCGGGCTCGTCTATTTCACGCCGATCCTGGGCGGGCTGATCGCCGACCGCTGGCTCGGGACCAAGGCGACCGTGGTGCTCGGCGCGTTGCTGATGGCGGGCGGTCATCTGGCGATGACGATCGACGCCAGCTTCCTGCTCGCGCTCGTCCTGCTGATCGCCGGGTCGGGGTGCCTCAAGGGCAATATTTCCGCGCAAGTCGGGCAACTCTATCCGCAAGCGGCGGAAAGCCTGCGGACGCAGGGCTACACGATCTTTTCGGCGGGCATCAATGTCGGCGCGGTGTTGGGGCCGCTGACGTGCGGCGGGCTGGCGGCGGCCTATGGCTGGCACGCGGGGTTTGGTGCTGCGGCGGGATTGATGTTGCTCGCGCTGGCGATCTATCTGGCGGGGCAGCGGCATTTGCCGGACGGGCGGCCGCGCGGCACGGCCAAAGTCGTCTATCCGCCGCTCACCCCCGACGAACGCCGCCGCACTTGGCTGCTTATCCTCGTCGCGGCCTTCACCTTGTTTCCCAACATCGCCTATCCGATGATCTGGAGCATCGGCATATTGTGGATCGACCAGCATGTGTCGCTCGCCAGCCCGCTCGGCCAGGTGCCGGCATCGTGGTTCAATTCGGTCGATGCATTCGCCAGCATCGTCGCGGTGCCGCCGCTCGTCGCATTGTGGTCGTGGCAAGCAAGGCGAGGCCGCGAGCCGCACGACGTCACCAAGATCGGCATCGGATCGCTGTTGACCGGGCTGTCGGCGCTGTTGCTGGTCGCCGGCGCGATGCTTCCCGGCGCCGATGGCAAGACATCGGTCGTATGGGCGCTGGCTGGCTGGTTCGGGATGGGGATCGCCTTCCTCTATTACTGGCCGGTCCTGCTCGCGCTGATCAGTCAGGCGGCACCGGCGAAAATCAACGCCACGCTGATGGGCGGCGTATTCCTGTCGTTCTTCGCCGGCAGCGTGATCGCGGGATGGGTCGGCAGCTTCTACGACCAGATGAACCCGGCAGTGTTCTGGTCGGTCGATGCGGCGATCGCGATCGGCGGCGGGCTGGTCGCGCTGGCACTGGCGGGGCCGCTCAATCGCGCGCTGACTCCGGAGACTGACCTAGATCAGTGACACGGCACGTGTGAGAACATAAAAGGAACGAGTGGCTCAACTCGACACTCGTCAAAAGCTCGAAATCCTCGCCGATGCCGCGAAATACGACGCCAGTTGCGCGTCGTCGGGGACGGTCAAGCGCGACTCGCGTGGCGGGAAGGGGATCGGATCGACCGATGCCGGGATGGGCATTTGCCACGCCTATGCGCCCGACGGGCGATGTATCAGTCTGCTCAAGATCCTGCTGACCAACAGCTGCATCTTCGACTGCCATTATTGCATCAACCGCAAGAACTCGAACGTCCGCCGCGCGCGGTTCACGACCGACGAAGTGGTCCAACTGACGCTCGCTTTCTACCGGCGCAATTATATCGAAGGGCTGTTCCTGTCGTCGGGGATCATCCGGTCGTCGAACTATACGATGGAGCAGATCGTCGAGGTCGCGCGGAGCTTGCGCGAGGATCACGATTTTCGCGGCTATATCCACCTGAAGACGATCCCCGACGCCGATCCCGAGCTGGCCCACCAGGCCGGAATGTATGCCGACCGCGTGTCGATCAACGTCGAGTTGCCCACCGTCAGCGGGCTGAAGCGGCTCGCGCCCGAAAAATCGGCGACGCAGATCGAGGGTGCGATGGCGGCGACCAAGGCTGACATCCTCGACACCGCCGATGCAAAGAAACGCTATAAATCGGCGCCGCGTTTCGCGCCCGCGGGGCAATCGACGCAGATGATCGTCGGCGCGGATGCCGCAACCGACCGCGACATCGTATCGCGCGCGGCAGGACTATACGGCAGGTTCGGCTTGCGGCGCGTCTATTACTCGGCCTTCTCGCCGATCCCCGACGCCAGCGCGGTGCTGCCGCTCAAGCGCCCGCCGCTGATGCGCGAGCACCGCCTGTATCAATCCGACTGGCTGATGCGATTCTACGAGTTTAGCCCGCAGGAGGTTGCGGACGCCGCCGACGAGACGGGGATGATGCCGCTGGACATCGACCCCAAGCTCGCCTGGGCGCTCAAGCACCGCGCCAGTTTCCCGGTCGACGTCAACCGTGCGCCGCGCGAGATGCTGTTGCGGGTGCCCGGCCTTGGTACGCGGGCGGTGGGAAAGATCCTGGCGGCGCGGCGCTGGCGGCGGCTGGGTCTTGCCGACATCGGCCGGCTGACCGTATCGATCGCCAAGATCCGCCCCTTCCTGATCGCGAGCGACTGGCGCCCGGTGGCGCTTGCCGACAAGCTCGACGTGCGGACGCTGGTCGCGCCCAAGGTCGAGCAGATGGAATTGTTCGGATGAAACCGCTGCGCCGTCCCGCCGGTTGAGCCGGGATGCGCGTTGTCACGCTGGAGACCGAGGACGATTTCGACGGCTGGCGCGATGCGGTGCGCGGGCTGGTAATCGACCATGTCCCGCCCGACCAGGTCGTGTGGCAAGTCGGCGACGGACCAGGCGAACTGTTCACGGGCCAAGTGCCGCATATGCCCCCGGCGGCTGGCGCGTTTTCGGTGCCGCGGCCGTTCATCGACCTCGCGCGCAACGCTATCCTGCACGACGACCGTGAGCGGTTCGCGCTGCTCCATACGCTGTTGGTGCGACTGCGCGACCAGCCCAAGCTGATGGACGACCAGGCCGACCCGCTGGTCCGCAAACTAGAAGGGTTCGCCAAAGCCGTTCGCCGCGACATCCACAAGATGCGGGCGTTCGTGCGGTTTCGCGAAGTCCAGGACGATGGCGGCACGCGCTTCGTTGCCTGGTTCGAGCCCGAATTCCATATCGTCCGCGCCAACGCCGCGTTCTTCGTCAACCGCTTTGCCAGCATGCGCTGGTCGATCCTCACGCCCGAGCTGACGATCCACTGGGACGGCAAGCGGCTGACCGAAGGGCCCGGCGCGACCAAGGGCGATGCCCCCGACGGCGACCCCGTCGAGGCGGTGTGGAAGACCTATTACGCGTCGATCTTCAACCCGGCGCGTGTGAAGGTCGGCGCGATGCTGAAGGAAATGCCGCGCAAATATTGGAAAAACATGCCCGAAACCGCGTTGGTGCCGGGGTTGATCGCGAGCGCGCAGGCTCGGGAGAGCGAGATGGTGGCGACGGCCAAGGCCAAACCCGGTGGTAATGTGCAAGCGGCGTGGGAGGCGCTGCGCGAGGAAGCGATGGGGTGCACGCGCTGCCACCTCTACAAGGATGCGACGCAAACGGTGTTCGGCGAAGGACCGGTCGATGCCGACCTGATGTTCGTCGGCGAGCAGCCGGGCGATCAGGAGGACCTTGCCGGCCATCCCTTCGTCGGGCCGGCGGGGCAGATGTTCGACCGCGCGCTGGCCGAGGCCGGGGTCGATCGCGCGCGCGTCTACGTCACCAAC
Organism: Sphingomonas sp.; assembly: GCA_039926845.1. Taxonomy (GTDB): domain Bacteria; phylum Pseudomonadota; class Alphaproteobacteria; order Sphingomonadales; family Sphingomonadaceae; genus Sphingomonas. The sequence goes on from JBDSWC010000081.1 coordinate 8,714, forward strand.
GCGGTCAAGCATTTCAAATACGAGCTGCGCGGGAAGCGGCGCATCCATGCGAAGCCCGATGCGGGAGAGATCACCGCGTGCCGCTGGTGGATCGACCAGGAACTGGCGCTGGTGAAGCCCAAGATGACGGTGGCGCTGGGCGCTACCGCGGCGCGCAGCCTGTTCGGGAAGACGATGACGATCAGCCGCGAGCGCGGCCGCGTGCTCGAACTGCCCGACGGGGGTGCCGCGTGGATCACCGTGCACCCGAGCTATCTGCTGCGCCTCCCCGACGAGGACGCGAAACGCGAGGAATATGCCAAGTTCGTCGCCGACCTGAAGGCAGCGGCCGCCCCAGCCTGACGGCGCTTGACCGGTCGCGTTCGCTCCCGCATCGCCCCGCGTTATGATCGAACGCATCCTGGCCGTGCTCGCCGGCTTCACTATCTGGGTCATTTCGTCGGGCGGCTATCTCGGCATCGTATTGCTGATGGCGATCGAGAGCGCGTGCATCCCGCTCCCCAGCGAAATCATCATGCCGTTCGCGGGCTATCTCGTCTCGACCGGACGGTTCGATCTCTATCTCGCTGCGACGGCGGGGGCGATCGGGTGCAATCTCGGGTCGATCGTGGCGTATGAAATCGGCAAGCGTGGCGGGCGGCCAATAGCGCTCAAATGGGGCAGGTACGTGCTGATCGGGCCGGGCGAGATCGACGCCGCCGACCGCTTCTTCGACAAATACGGGTCGATCGCGGTGCTGATCGGGCGGCTGTTGCCGGTGATCCGGTCGTTCATCGCCTTCCCCGCCGGGGTCGCGCGGATGCGGCTGGTGCCGTTCCATATCTATACGTTCGTCGGCTCGTGGCCGTGGTGCTTCGGACTCGCCTGGGTCGGGATGAAACTCGGTAAGGCATGGGACAGCGACCCGCGGCTGAAGGCGGCGTTCCATTCGGCCGACCTGCTGATCGGGTTGGTGCTGGTCGCGGCGGTAGCGTTCTACATCTGGCACCGCGTTCGCGGGGTCAGGAAGCGCTGAGCTTTTCCGCTACCGCGCGAGTCCGCGCGTCGCGGTCGCTCGCCATTCGCGCGACCATCTTCGTGTAACGGTCGAGGATCGCCGGCTCGACCTTGTCGGGGGAACCCGCGTCGAACGGCGGTTGCGGGTCGTATTCGATGCTAAGCTGGACGAACTTGGCATGGTCGTCGCCGCGGATCGCAGCAACAAGCGCGAGGCCGAAATCGATCCCCGCCGTCACCCCGCCGGCGGTCACGCGGTTGCGGTCGAACACATAGCGTTCGTGCACGGGCTGGGCACCGAACAGCGCAAGGTTATGGTGCGATGCCCAGTGAGTCGTGGCGCGATAGCCTTGCAGCAGCCCCGCCGCCCCGAGCAGCAGCGCGCCGGTACATACTGCGGTCACCCATTGCGCCTGCTCGCCCGCCGCGCGGACCCAGGCGACCGTCTCTGTATCCTCCATCGCCGGTACGACGCCGAAGCCGCCGGGGACGAACAGAATGTCGGGCATCCGCGCGGTGGCGAAGGTCGCGGTCGGCTGAAGCGTGAAGCCGGCATCGGTCGGGATCGGATCGAGCGACTTGGCAATGAGCTCGATCGTCGTGTTGCCCATCCGCGTCAGCACTTGGGCGGGACCGGTGAAGTCGAGCTGAGTCATGTCGGGAAACAGTACGAAGCCGATATGCAAAGCGGGAATGCTGGCCATCATCGGTCTCCTTGTGCGGTGGCGCGGACGCTCGCCCATAGTAGCAGACCGAGCGGAACCGCGAGGATCAGATAGAGCGCGACCCCGGCGAATGGCGACCAGCCGAGGAAATCGCTCGGCAGCGTGCGCAGCGTGCCCGCCGCCCAGTCGGTCTTGACGATCGGATCCCAGAGCGGGAACTTGAACTCGTCGGGCGCGGTGATGTTGGCGGCGGCCACCACGAGGTTGATCGCGACCGACACGCCCAGGATCGCGGTAGCGAGCGCGCGTTCCCACCAATAGTCGAGGCTCGCCCAATAGGCCGCGAGCCCGATCGCGAGCAGCCCGATCGCGGGGACGGCGTGGCGCGGGCCGGTCGAATGCCCGCCGTCCCAATAGACATACGCAGAATTCACCAGCAGCACGACGATCGCCGCGACCGCCAGCGTGATGGCCAGCTCGCGCTGGCGCTTGGCCAATTGCCAAAGCCCGAACGGCGCGAGGATGAGAATCGGCGCAACCCACAAAATGCCGCGGCGCAAGCCGACGATGATTTCCGCCAGCACGGCGAGCTTGGGGCTGGTCAGCCCGAACAGCCCCTCTTTCATGCCCGGAAAGCCGTTGACGCCCTCATAGCCGAGCCGGAACGGCGTGCCGAACGCGATCATATTGTATGCGATCAGCGGCACCAGCAAGGTGACTGCGCCGGCCAGCGCCGCGGCGGCGAGCGGGGCGGGACGGCGGAGGCGGAATGCTCCCCATAAGGCGATGATCGACCCGGCGAGCACTGCCTGGAACTCGATCAGCACCGCGAGACCGAGTGCGGCGCCGGCGATGGCGGCGAACCGGATGGCCCTTCTTTCCCCGCCGCGCCACAGCGCCCAGACTGCGATGACCAGCAGGTCGGCGACCGGGGCGTGGCCGAACAACGTCGTCGACCAGCCCCAGATCGGCGTGCCGAGCGCATAGGCGATCGCGGCGAAGACGGCCGCGCCGCCGCTCGCGGTCAGGCCGAGCGCGAGATCGAACAGCGCGACCGCCGCCAGCGCAGTGAGGAGCGCACTGACGCTCGCCACCGCGAGCCGCAGCCGCACCGTCATCCAATCCTCGAAATTGCGGTCCCATACGGTCGGCGGGATCGGCGGACGGACGGTGATAGCTTCGGCGACCGCGGCGGCGGGAAGCGCGAGCAAGGTCATGCCCGGCGCCTTGTCGAGATAGACGTGGCCGTCGAACTCGGCCTTGTCGATCGTCAGGTTGCGGAACTCGTCGATCCGCGCATCGCCGCGCTCGACCAGGCCGATCGCGGCGAACATCCGCGTCGAATTGTTCGGGTTGAGCGCCCACGATCCGAACCACGTGCACGACAGCCACACCAACGCGAAGAGCAGGACGCGGATGCGCATCTCAGCCCAACAGCCAATGCCCGAGCAGGCGCGTTTCGAGTAAGGTGAAATAACCTGCGACGATCAGCGCGCCGGTCACCAGCCCGCGCACCGTGCCGCGATGCCCCGCGACATTGTGGGCCCGCGCGGTCAACCACACGCGCGGCGCCATCACCAGCACGAACACCGACAGGATGTGGATGAAGCTGAAATGGCCGGGATTGCTGTAGCGCACGAACAGACTGATCGCCGCGGTCGCGACCATTGCGATTACCCAGACCTTGCCGAGCAACCGATGGATCGGCGTCCCGCGCGGGCGGAGCAGCATGTAGGGGGTCAGCGCGAGCGCGATCATGATCGTCGCGAGATGCGCCCAGACCAACGGCGGCACGTGCGGCCAAGCGGGCCGGCCCTTGGCAAAGGCAACGATAACGATCACGAACAGGGCCGCCGAGACCAGCGCCAATATCCGTTCGAACGTATCGGGCGCGATCGATTTGAACGGTTTGGGCTTGATGAACAGGCTGGCCATGCGTCCCCCGGCTGGAGCGGCCATCCTTAGCCGCGGCACGGGAGCTTGCGAACCCGCTTACTGGCCCTGTTTCTCGTCGGTGTCGCGTTCCTTGTCGGTCGCCTTGCTTTCCTTGAACTGCAACCGCGAGCAACCGATGCCGCCACCCGGCCCGACCGCCGAGCACGATCCGATCCCGCTGTTGCCGGTGTCGAGCGTGCCCTGCGCGCGCAACGCCCAGCTTTGGTTCTGGGGCGTAATCTTGAAATCGCGCAGTTCCTTGGGAACGCGGAACTGTTCGGAGGCCTCGCGGCGCGTGCACACCACGACCTCGGCGCCATTCGCATCGGTCGGGCAGCGCTCGTTGCCGTAGAGCACGAGCACGCCGTTGACCGGGGCGTTCTTGGAGACGCCACTCGGGCCGCTCGACTTGGGTGGCGGCGGTACGCCCGGGCCCGCCACCTGCGCGGCAGCGGGAAACGCGACCATCGCGGCCAATGCGCCCAATACGATCCTCGACATCCTCGTCTCCTTTCCCAAGCCTATACGCGCTTGGCAGTGGCGATCGCCAGCCGGCACCCCAGCCGAATCACCGCCGACATCAGTGGATAGGCGACCGCCGACTCCGCTCCGTGCGCCAAGGCGGTGTCGCGATGCTCGACCTCTTCGGCTTGGAAGTCCGCGATCGCCGCCGACAATTCGGGATCGCTATCCCCCAGAAGCTGAAGCTGCTCTGAATAATGCTTGTCGATCTCGGTTTCGACCGCCGCGGTGCAGGCCATCGCGGCTTCGGGGCCGATCGCCGCAGTCACCGCGCCGAGCGCGAACCCGGCGACGCTCCAGAACGGCTGGAGGATGGTCGGCCGCACGCCGCGCTGGGCGATCAGCTTGTCGAAGAAGGCGCGATGCCGCTCCTCCTGATGCGCCATCCCGGCGATCTCGCGCGCCGCCGCGCTGCGATCACCCATCACCGCGAGCTGTCCGGCATAGATTCGCGTCGCGCCATATTCGCCGGCCTGATCGACCCGGATCATCGAGTCGGTCACCGGACGGCGGTCGCCGGGACGCCAACCAGTCATCTGCGGCTCCGGCGAGCGAGCAGGACGAAGATGAAGAGGGCGCCGCCGAGCGAAATAATCGCGTTGAACCCGGCGAGCGAAATGCCGAACAGGCTCCATTGCGGCTGATCGCAGCGCACGATCGGCGCCTTCATCAGATCGTCGATCGTGATCGGCCCCGCGCCGATCGTCTTGGTGCACGCGGTGAAGCCGTGCCACCAATGATATTCGACCCCGGCATGCGCGACCCCGATCGCGCCGCTGACCGCGATCGCGATCGCGGCGAGCGCGACCAGCAAGCGCGTCGGCAGGACCGGCACGAACGCCAGCAGTGCGATGACCACCGCCGCATAATGCGGCCAGCGCTGCCAATGGCACATCTCGCACGGATAGAGCCCGCCGATCAGCTGCGATCCCCACGCGCCGGCGAGTAACCCCGCCGGGATCAGCAGCGCGAGCGCGCGAGCCTTGTCGAGACTGGTCACGCGATCTTCAGCGCTTCGCCATCGCCGGCGCGCGCGACAGGCGGCCGATCGTCCGGAGCGCGTAATAGAGCTGGAAGTCGGTCACGCCACGCTTCTTGAGTTCATCCGGCGTCGCGGCGAAGCGCGGATCGGGCTTGGTGTCTTCTTCGAGGATGACGTTATCGGCCTTGACCTCGTTGACCAGATGCTTGCGCAAATCCGCCTCGCGGAACACCGGGCGCGATTTGTAGTCGGGGTCGGAAATCTGCGGCACGGCGATGTCGGGACGGATGCCGCCTTCCTGCACCGACCGGCCCGACGGCGTGAAGTAGCGCGCCGTCGTCAGCCGCAGCGCGCTGTCCGAGCTCAGCTGAAGCAGGGTCTGGACCGATCCCTTGCCGAACGACCGCTCGCCCATGATCAGCGCGCGGTGATGGTCCTGCAGCGCGCCCGCGACGATCTCCGATGCGCTCGCGGTGCCCGAATTGACCAGCACGATGATGGGAAGGCCGTTCGTCATGTCGCCGGGCTTGGCGTAATAGCGCTCGATATCGTCCTTCTCGCGCCCGCGCTGGCTGACGATCTCGCCCGACGACAGGAATGCGTCGCTGACCTCGATCGCTTGGCTCAATAGTCCGCCGCCATTGTCGCGCAGGTCGACGACATAACCGGTCGGCTTGGGGCCCAGCGATTTTTCGATGTTGTAGATCGCGGCGCGCACGTCCTGACCGGTCGTCTCGCTGAAGGTGTTGATGTTGATATAGCCGATGCCGTCCTTGACTTCCCATTTGACCGGCTTGGTGACGATCACCTCGCGGACGAGCGCAACGTCGATCGGCTTGTCGCGGCCGGGGCGGACGATCGTCAACTTGATCGGGGTTCCCGGCGTGCCGCGCATCGAGCTGATCGCTTCGTCGAGCGTCTCGCCGAAGATCAGCTGGCCGTCGATGTGCGTGATGAAATCGCCCGACTTGATCCCGGCGCGGAACGCTGGCGTGTCCTCTTGTGGGGCGATCACCTTGACCGCGCCGTCCTGCATCGTGACGCTCAAGCCGAGCCCGCCGTAGTTGCCGGTCGTCAAGATCTGCATGTTCTGGAAATCGACCGCGTCGACGTATGAACTATGCGGGTCGAGGCTGGCGAGCATGCCGTCGATCGCGCCGCGGATCAGCTTCTTGTCGTCGACCTTGTCGACGTAGCTTGCCTTCACGCGATTGAAGACCGTCATGAACGTCTCGAGCTCGTGATAGGTCTCGCTGTCGGCCGCGGCTGTCGCCGAGGTGGCGGCGGGAACGAGCGCGATCGCGCCGGCGATGGCGGTCGCCTGAAGCCAGGAAAATGCACGAGCCATGGTGAAGTAACGATTCCGATCGGAAAAGGGTGTCGCGGCGTGTTTAGCCGGTCAGCGCGACAGGGTCTACCGCGCGGCCCTTGCGGCGGAGTTCGACGGTGACGTGACGGTCGTCGCCCGATTGCGCGGCACCGATCAACGCCCCTTGTCCGACCGGCTGGTTGATCTTGACCGAGAGCGTGCCGAGGCCGGAAATGAGCGTCGTCCAGCCGCCCTTATGGTCGATGATGACGACATTGCCGTAGTCGCGGAACGGACCGGCATATACGACTTTACCCGCCGCCGGTGCGGCGACATCGGCCTCGCCGGCGACCGCGAAGGTCAGCCCGCGCGACGTCACGCCGGCGTCGGACACTTCGCCGAACCCGGTGACCAGCTTGCCGGTGACGGGCAGCTTCCACGGCGCCGAAGCGGTGGTCCAGGAAAACGCGCCGGGGACGACCTCTCCGGGCTGGGCGGGGCGCGGCAACGGGCCGGGGAGGTTCGCCAGCGCGGCGCCGGTGGTCGCGGCGTTGGTCGTCGTCTGCATCTGGTCGACCAGATCGCGGGCGCGTTCGCCCAAGCCGATTGCGCGGTCGCTTTCGGCGAGCGCGCCACGTGACAGGTTCTGCGAATTGAGGCGGTGCTCGGCCTCCAGCCGGGCGAGGGCGACGCGGTTAGCTTCGAGACGCCGCCGGCTATCGGTCAGGCTCTGCGTCGCCAGCACCGCGTCGGCGCGCAGCCGACGGTTGCGGTCGAGCTCGCCGCGCAACCCCGCGGTGCGGGCCTGGACCAGCGGCAACGTGCTCCCCAGCACCGCACGGACATGGACGAGATCGGCAACCGACCCCGGCTGCATCACCGCGACCGAGCTTGGCCTGAGCGCGAGCGAGCACAGCGCGGCGACGAGGCGCGCGATCGGGCCTTGCTGCACCGCGAGCCGCTGCTGCTGGTCGCTCAGCAAGCGGTCGACCAAGGCGATCCGCGCAGTTGCCGCAACGATATCCGCCTGCGCTTGCTGGACCTTGGCGGCGAGCGCTTGTTCTTCGGCCAGTGCCTTGGCCGCCTGGTCGCGTTCGGCATTGGCGGCCGCGTCGAGTCTGGCGGCGCGCTCGGCCGCAGCGGCCGACGCATTACGTGCCTCGACCAGACGGCGCTGTTGGTCGGCGATGTCCGAAGTTTGACCGTTTTGGGCATTACCCTGGCTCGCGAGAAACGCGACCGCGAAGGGAGCGAGGGCGACGGGGATCAGCGCGAGCCGCATGCCCTACCCTTCGCGATGATACGGATGATTGGCAAGGATCGAGGATGCGCGCCACAATTGCTCGGCGAGCATCGCGCGCGCTAGCATGTGCGGCCAGGTTAGCCGGCCGAACGACACCAGCCAATCGGCCTCGGCGCGGTCGGCATCGGTAAATCCGTCCGCGGCGCCGATCAGGAAGCGCACCTCGCGCACCCCGTCGTCGCGCCACTTGCCCAGCCTGTCGGCGAACGCGACCGACGCCGGCGCGTCGCCGGTTTCATCGAGCAGGACGATTCTGGTCTGCGGATCGATCGCGGGCATCTTGCCACCGGTGTCGGGCAGTTCGGTGACCCTGGTCGGCCACGCCACGCGCTTGAGGTAGCGGTCGACCAGTTCGGCTTCGGGGCTTCGGCCGATACGCCCCCTCGCGACGATGTGGATCAGCATGCCGGTCGCTCAGGAGCCGACCGGCAAATCAACCTTGACGGCGTGTGTCGAGATCGGCGTCATCGATCCCCAAGCCAGCAAGCCACAAACGATCAGGCCGGCCACACCCCAACCCAACCGTCGCGCGCGCAAGTCGATGACGGCGCGAATCAGGCAGAACAGGAAGGCGGCGAGCCTTCCTGCGCCCAGCACGAGGAAGCTCGCCATTCCAGAGGTCTCAGTGCGCGAGCGGCGTCGGCGCGTCGCCGAACGCCCACATCCGCTCGAGATTGTAGAAGCTGCGCACTTCGGGACGGAACAGGTGGACGATCACGTCGCCGGCGTCGATCAGCACCCAGTCGGCGGTCGGCAGCCCCTCGATCCGCGCGGAACGGCCGGTCTCGGCCTTGATCCGCTCGGCAAGCTTCTGCGCCATCGACGCGACCTGGCGAGTCGATCGGCCGCTGGCGATGACCATGTGGTCGGCGATCGACGACTTGCCGGCGAGCGGGATCGAGATGGTGTCGACCGCCTGATCGTCGTCGAGGCTCGCCATGACGAGCTGATGCAGCGCCTCGGCGCCTTGGGCGTCGGACGAACGATACGCATTGGGAGATGTGGCCAAGTCGGTTCCTAGTGAGTCGGTGGGTCGGCGGTGGTGCCGGCGGCACGCCGCGAAAAACGGCGATGCCAGTTAGGATCGGCTGCACGCAGCCGGGTTGCGGAGGTCGGATCAGGGCGAAAGCGCAGCAGCACGAGGGCCGGCAGTCTCCACATCGTCCAGTTCTTCGCCTGGTGTGCGGGCCGGAAAAAGCGCCGCAACCAACCCATAGCGGGCACCGCCTGGGCAGCATGGTCATAGCGCGGACGGGCGATCACCGCAATCGGGATCGATTTCGCTATGTGGCGCCAGCCTTTCCACTGGTCGAAGTTGATCAGATTGTCTTCACCCATCAGCCAGACGAAGGCGTGGCCACGATAGAGTCGTTGGACCTTGGCGAGCGTATCGACGGTGTAGCGCGTGCCGAGTCGCTGCTCGATCGCGGAGACCCGGATCGGCGCGTGCCCCGCCATCTTGCGCGCGGAGGCGAAACGCACGTTGAACGGCGCCATGTCGGTCGCCTTGTCCTTGAGCGGATTGCCGGGCGAAACCAGCCACCACACTTCGTCGAGCCCCAGCGCCTCGATCGCCGCCAGGCTGATCGCGCGGTGCCCCGAATGCGCCGGGTTGAACGACCCGCCGAGCAGACCGATGCGCATCAGACCAAACCCCGGAAAGCGCGATTCAAGCGCGCACCTGCCCTGTGCCGCGGCCGACCCACTTATACGTCGTCAGCCCTTCGAGCGCGACCGGACCGCGCGCGTGGAGGCGGCCCGTGGCGATACCGATTTCGGCGCCCAAACCGAACTCGCCGCCGTCGGCGAACTGCGTCGAGGCGTTCCACAGCACGATCGCGCTGTCGACCTGGGCGAGGAAACACTCGGCCACAACGGCGTCTTCGGCGACAATCGCGTCGGTGTGGTGCGATCCGTAGGCTGCGATGTGGGCCAGCGCGCCGTCGAGGCCGTCGACGATCGCGACGCTGGCGATCGCTTCGAGATATTCGGTGTCCCAATCGGCGTTCTTGGCAGGCACGATTTCCGGGTACAGCGAGCGCGCATCCGCGTCGCCCCGCACTTCACAGCCCGACGCCGCGAGCACCCCCATCAGATCGGCGCCGTGAGGGTAGCCGCGGTCGATCAGCAACGTCTCCATCGCGCCGCAAATGCCGGTGCGGCGCATCTTGGCATTGACGACGATACTGGTCGCCATCGCCGGATCGGCCGAGGCGTGGACAAAGACGTGGTTGATCCCGTCAAGATGCGCCAGCACCGGCACGCGTGCCTCGGCCTGGACACGCGCCACCAGCCCCTTGCCGCCGCGGGGGACGACCATGTCGATTACGCCTTCGCCAGCGAGCATCGCGCCCACCGCCGCGCGGTCGGTGGTCGGGACGAGCTGGACCGCTTCGGCGGGCAGTCCGGCATCCTTCAATCCCCGGACCAACGCAGCGTGAATCGCGCGGTTGCTTTCGACCGCTTCCGACCCCCCGCGCAGGATCACCGCATTGCCCGACCCGATGCACAGAGCGGCGGCGTCGGCGGTGACGTTGGGGCGGCTCTCATATACGATCCCGATCACGCCGATCGGCACGCGCACACGCGACAAATGGATGCCGTTGGCGGGAACGGTTTCGTCGATAATCTCGCCGACCGGATCCTTGAGCGTCGCGATCGTCGCGACGCCGTCCGCCATCGCCGCGACACGTTCGGGGATCAATTTCAGCCGATCGAGCATCGCACTCGACAGCCCGGCATGGGCGGCATTCGCCATATCAGTGTCATTGGCGGCCAGGATATCGGCCTCGGCCTCGCGAATCGCTTGCGCCATCGCGGTCAGCCCGCGCGCCTTGTCGGCGGTCGACAAACGCGCGAGTTCGCCCGCCGCTACGCGCGCGCTTCGGCCGAGCGCAGCGATCAATGCCACGGGATCGAGCTCGAGATCGACGATCGTTGCCATCGCGGCGCGATACCACGGGGGATTGCGCCGCCAAAACGGTATCGCCTTTCGACGCCCAAATGCTATCCATCGCGAATGAGCGGGGGAATCGAAGCGGCTGGCGACATCGCGACCGGCGCCTTATGGGGTCGGGCTTTCGAGCCCAAGGCCGGCGAAGGCGACGGGACTGCGCATGGCGTCTGCCTCAATTGCGGCACCGCGATGATCGGCGAATTCTGCCACGCCTGCGGCCAGAACGGACATGTCCACAAAACGCTGAGCTCGATCGGGCACGATCTGCTCCACGGCGTATTCCATTTCGAGGGCAAGGTTTGGCGCACGCTGCCGATGCTGGTGGCGCACCCGGGCAGTCTCACGCGCCGCTATATCGACGGCGAGCGCGCGCGGTTCGTGTCGCCGCTCGCGCTCTTCCTGTTCTTCGTCTTCCTGATGTTCGCGACGATCAGCAGCCTCGGCGGCTCGAGCAGCATGAAGTTCGACGAGACGCCGCGATCCCGCGGGGAGCGGATCGCGACGATCGACGGCAACATCGCCAAGACGCAGGCGGAGCTGACCAAGGCTGAAGCGCTGGTGGCCAAGGGCGGGGCCGATGCCGAGGACGCCACGGGCGAGGTCGTTGGGCTCAAGGCGACACTCAACGGACTCAAGGTCGCGCGCAACACGATTGCAGCCAGCAAAGATGGCCATACGCGCGTGACGCTGGCCGATACCAAGACGGGCTGGGAACGTCTCGATCACGGCATCGCCAAGGCCAACGCCAACCCCGAGCTCGCGCTCTATAAGCTGCAGAGCTCGGCATATAAATACAGCTGGGCGCTGATCCCGATATCGGTGCCGTTCGTGGCGTTGCTGTTCCTGTGGCGGCGCAAGTTCAAGCTCTACGACCACGCGATCTTCGTCACCTATTCGCTGTCGTTTATGATGATGCTGGTGACGGCGGTGAGCCTGTTGGCGATGATCGGCGCGCCGGGCTGGACCTATGGCTTGCTGATCGCGTTCGGGCCACCGGTGCACATCTTCGCGCAGTTGCGCGGAACCTACGCGCTGCGCTGGTTCTCGGCGCTGTGGCGAACGGTTGCGCTACTGATTTTCGGCAACATCACGATTACGCTGTTCGCGCTGCTGCTGCTTGGCCTCGGGTTGATGGAGTAAGCCTGGAGCTCAGTGCCCGTGGCACGCCAGCGCCTCTATAATATCGTCGATCCGCGCCGGGTCGCCCGCCGCGATCACGTCCCCCGCGCTGGCGGCGGTGAGCGGGTCGCCCGACCAGTCGCACATCCGCCCGCCCGCGCCTTCGACCACCGGGACCAGAGCGGCAAAATCGTAAAGCTTGAGCCCGCTTTCGACGACCAGGTCGACATGGCCGCTCGCGACCAGGCCGTAATTGTAGCAATCGCCGCCGAAGACCATGCGTTTGTGCGCGCACTTGGCGGCGAGCGCCATGAAGTGTTCGGCGTCGTGATCGCTGAAATAGTGCGGGCCGGTGGTCGCCAGCGTCGCGTCGGCCAAGTCGCGGCAAAGGCGGGTCCTGGCCGGCTTGCCGTTGAACAGCGTCGGACGCCCGGCGACCCCGACCCAGCGTTCGCCGCTGATCGGCTGGTCGATCACGCCGATGACCGGCCAGCCGTCCTGCACCAGCGCGATCAGCGTCCCGAAGATCGGCCGCCCCGCGACGAAGCTGACCGTGCCGTCGATCGGGTCGAGCACCCATTGCCGCCCGGTCGAGCCGTCGCTGATGCCGAATTCCTCGCCGACGATCCCGTCGCGTGGCGCTTCGGCGGCGAGCAGCGCGCGCATCGCCGTTTCCGCGGCACGGTCGGCAATGGTAACGGGCGACTGGTCGTCCTTGGTTTCGACCGCAAACGGTGCGCGGAAATACGGTCGGATCGCCGCGCCGGCGGCATCGGCGAGCGCTTGGGCGAGCGCGATATCGGCATCGGTGATCCGCATGCACGGCCCCTAGCCGTGCGCGCAGCGCGGGTCTAGAAAGCGCACAATCAAAAAGGGAGAGTCCTCATGCGCCTTCGCCTTCTCGCGCTTCCCCTCGCCTTCGCCGCGGTGCCCGCGGTCGCTGCGCTATCGCCCGGCGCGGTCGCGCCGGACTTCACCACGCGCGGCGCGATCGACGGCAAAATCTTTCGCCTGACGCTGTCACAGCAACTCAAGAAGGGGCCGGTCGTCCTCTATTTCTTCCCGGCGGCTTATACCGGCGGGTGCAACCAGGAAGCGCACGATTTCTCCGAAGCGGTGCCGCAATTCCGGGCGGCGGGCGCGACGGTGATCGGCATGTCGACCGACACCATCGACCGCCTCGCCAAGTTCAGCCAGGAAAAGTGCGCCGGCAAGTTCGCGGTGGCGAGCGCGGGCCCGCGCGTGGTCAAGGCGTATGACGTCGACCTCGGACGGATGGCGCCCGATGTCGAAACCAAGAAGCTGCGCGCCGTGACCAACCGCACCAGCTACGTCATCGCGCGCGACGGCAAGATCACCTTCGTCCATTCGGATCTCAGCGCCGCCGACCATGTCCGCCTGACGTTGGAGGCGGTTCGCGCGTTGAAGTGATCCGCCAACCCGTCCGATAGGCCCGGAAACGTTATTTTAGCGGTTGCGGCGGTATGCGCTCCTCGGGGAAAACGGGGAACGGATAGATATTGGTGGCGAGTGCTGCGCAAAAGAGTCAGCCGTTCGGGCCGTCCGATCGCCTTTTCGCGGCGATCGGCGACTTTCTGGCCGACCATCGGCTGAGTGTCGATCCCCTCAATTACAACTTCGCGTACCGCGTGTTGAGCAACCCGAAGGGCGCGCTCGCCGTCAATGTCGCGCGGATCACCGATGGCGGCGTCCGGCTGACGTCGCGCGATATCGAAGAAATGGGCCACCGAGTCGCTGCCCCCGGCGCTACGACCGAGCATAGCGGCGCCGGATCGGAGAGCGTGCCCGCTGAATCGGCCAACGTGATGATGCAGACCCTGGTCGCGCGCACGCAGATGCAGGTCGAAGATTTCGCCGACACGGTCGCGGCGATGCGCGCCGAGACGCAAGTGTTCGGCCGCGACTTGCTGGAGGGCGCCAACGCGATCCGAGAAGCGAGCGGTGCGGCGGTGGACGATATCACGCAACTGGCGGGCGCGATGCTTGACCGCGTCCAGGCCGCCGAGGAACGCCTTGCCGCGGCGACGGTCGAGGCCGAGGCGCTGCGCCGCGAGCTGGAAGCGGCGCGCGACGATGCCCGCCGCGACCCGCTGACCGGGCTCGCCAACCGCCGCGCGTTCGAGGACGCCTTTGCCAAGGCGTCGGACGACACGGCGCCGATCTGCATCGCCTTGTGCGACATCGACCATTTCAAGTCGGTCAACGACCGTTTCGGACACGCTGTCGGCGATCGCGTGCTCAAGGTCATCGCCGAAGCCTTGCGCGAGGCGTGCGGCGAGCATCTCGTCGCGCGCTATGGCGGCGAGGAATTCGCCATATTGTTCACCGGGGTGACGGCCGAGGAGGCCGTTGCGACGCTCGACGCGGCGCGTGGCACAGTGGCTGGCAAGAAATACCGCCTGCGCGAGACCGATGCGCCGCTGGGCGCGGTCACCTTTTCGGGCGGGGTCAGCGCGCACGAAGCCGGCGAAGTCATGGGATCGGCGTTGGGCCGCGCGGACCGCTTGCTCTACGCGGCGAAGGCCGCTGGGCGGAACGCCATCAAGAGCGATGGCGATATTTCCTAATTAGCGGCGCAATATTGGCTGCTAGATTAGCAAATATCGCCGACCTCCATTTTTCCAAAACATGGTTTGCTTGTTAAATCAACAACTTAAAAACTGGCACGCTCCCTGCTATTCCGTTGGCATCGGTCGTCGGATCAACCGCCGATCGCTACAACGAAAGGGAAATTATCATGACGAACCGTTTGTTCTCCGGCCAGGCCGTTTTCTCGATGTTCAGCGCGCTGATCTGCTCGGCTGTCCTGATCAACGTCGCCACCTCGCTCGTCCCGGTCGCCTGACCGGGACACGCTCACCGCTTCGCGAGCAGGAAGGTGAGCGGAATGTCGACGCGAGCGGCCCAGGCGCGCTCGCTATGCTCCGCGCCGGGAAATGCCCGGCTTACCCAATTCCGCCGCGGTCCGGCCGCGGCATCGAGACTGGCCTGGAACGGCGCGATCGCGCCGTCATTGGTTCCGGTCCCGTAGTCGAAATAGAGCCGCGCGGTGTCGCGCGGCAGATGCGTTTCGAACCAACGCTCGGTGAAGCCGTCGCCGATCGGCCACGCGGTCGAAAGGCACGCCGCCGCGCCGAACACGGTCGGATAACGCACGAGCGCATAGGCGGAGATCAGCCCGCCCATGCTCGACCCCATCAGCATCGTGTCGCGCGGCCCGCGCAACGTGCGGTATTGCGCGTCGATCGCGGGCTTCAACTCTTCCGCCAGGAACGCGAGATAGGCGTTACCGGCGATCTTGGCGCGCTCGACGGGCAGCCTTTTGAATAGATCCTCGGCCTTGGGGTCGCCCGGCGCCACGACCGGCGGCACCGCGGCCTCGGGCATATATTCGCCGATCCTATTGTCGTTGTTCCAGACCGCGACGAGGATTGCCGGGCGCACCTTGCGCTCGGCGATCAGCTTGGCCAGCGCGCGATGCACGGCCCAGCTCTTGCCCGACCAAGGCGAGGGGTCGTCGTACACATTCTGCCCGTCGTGGAGGTAGATCACCGGATAGCGTCGCTTCGACCGCGCGTAATCGGGCGGCAGCCAGACCTGGACGGTGCGCGCCGGCACGAATTTGGACGCAGCGGTAAATTTGGGCTGGAGCCCGTCCGCCGGATCGGCGGCGAGCGCAGGGCTAGCGATGAGCGCGAGAAGCGCGAAGAGCAATCGGATCATGCGCCGCATTGACATCCGACCGGTGGCTGCGGTCAAGATCGGACATGGGCGACCCCAAGCTGCATCCGAGCTGGCTCAAGCCGCTGCGCAACGAATTCGCCGATCCTTATATGGCGACGCTGCGCCAATTCCTCGTCGCGGAGAAGGAAGCCGGGAAACGGATCTTCCCGCGCGGATCGGACTGGTTCCGCGCGCTCGATCCCACGCCGCTCGACGATGTCCGCGTCGTCATCCTGGGTCAGGACCCGTATCATGGCGAAGGGCAAGCGCACGGGCTGTGCTTCTCGGTCCGCCCGGGCACGCGCACGCCGCCGAGCCTCGTCAATATCTACAAAGAGATGGAGGCCGATCTCGGCATCCCGCCCGCGCGGCACGGCTTTCTCGAGCATTGGGCCGAACAGGGCGTATTGCTGCTCAACGCGGTGCAGATGGGGCTGGCCGCGTCGCATCAGGGGCGTGGCTGGGAACGCTTTACCGATGCCGTCATCCGGCTGGTCAATGCGCGCGAAAAGCCGGTCGTGTTCATGTTATGGGGCAGCCATGCGCAGAAGAAAGCAGCGTTCGTCGATTCGACCGAACGCGGCGGCCGCCATCTTGTGCTGCGCTCGCCGCATCCATCGCCGCTGTCGGCCTATAGCGGCTTCTTCGGCAGCAAGCCGTTTTCCAAGGCCAACGCATTCCTCGCCGCGCACGGCGAAAAGCCGATCGACTGGGCGCTGCCGTCACTGGAATAGCGGCAGCTCGGGTGCGAGCGGCCAGCTCTTGACGATCTCGTGCCGCGTCTGGCCGACGAAGGAATGGACCAGGACGAATTCATCGACTTGCCATTCGATCGGCGTAATGGCGCGCGCGAACGCTGCGCCGTCGCGATAGCCGAGCGTCAAATGCGGGCTAAAATTCCAGCCGTCGCGCACCGTCACGCCGGCGCGCTTCACGCCCTCGTCGATCGCCCGCTGGAGCATCGCCAACCCGTTCGACCGTTTGCCGGGCCGCAGCGCCACCGAGCGCATCGTTCCGATCACGCGGCCTAGCGACAGCACAAAGCCCGGCATGTCGATATCGTCGCCGACCGCGAGCAAGTCCTCCATCAACCCTTCCGGCACGCCGCTATAGTCGTCGAAAATCTGCATCGTCACATGCACGTGCTCATTTCGCACCGGTTGGCCGGGACAGTGGAGTCGCCGCGCATGCTCGATATACGGCAGCGCGATCGCGCTCGGCTTGATGGCGAAGAATAGGCGGTGGAGCGTTTGAACGAGCATGACAGCCTCCGAATCGGATGATATGTTCATGTTATGTTCTACCAATGAAGGAGTCGAATCGTGAGTGACGACCATGCGCGCGGCGCGTTCCATCATATCGACCTGAGCGTCCGGGACGTCGCGGCGGCCAAGCGAGTCTACGGCCCGGTGCTCGAATTCCTCGGCTATACCTGCGTCAAGGACGCACCCGACGGATGCGAATGGGACATTCGCGGGCGCGAGCCGTTCGGCGCATCGCTCGGCATCCGCGCCGCCAAAAGCCCGGGCACGCACGACGGCTATGCGCCCGGCCTGCAGCACCTCGCCTGGCGCGCCGCCGACCGCGAGGAGGTCGACCGGCTCTACGCGCTGTTGCTCGATCACAGTATCAAAGTGCTCGACGCGCCGGCGCATTATCCGGAATATTCGGGCGACTATTACGCGGTGTTCTTCGCCGACCCCGACGGGATCAAGCTCGAACTGGTCCACGCGCCGGGCTGGATCTGAGCCGGGAGCGATTCCGCAACGGCGCGCGTTGAGCCTCCCGAAACCACATTCGGGAGAGAGACGCGATGACCAAGACCCTGTCCGAACTTGCCGAAGGCATGCGCGACATCGACTTCACGATGCTGACCACGCACGGTCCCGACGGCTCCATCGCCGCGCGGCCGATGAGCAACAATCGCGAGGTCGATTACAACGGCGACAGCTATTATTTCACGTGGGATTCATCGCTGATGGTCGCCGACATTGGTCGCGACCCCGGCGTGACGCTGACCTTCCAGGGCAAGGCCGGGCTGCTCGGGATGCGGCCGTTCTTCGTCGCGGTCGAGGGCGAGGCCGACCTGATCCGCGACAAGGCGCGCTTCGAAGAGCATTGGACCAAGGGCCTCGACCGCTGGCTCGAACAAGGTGTGGATACGCCAGGGCTGGTGATGATCCACGTGCAGGCCACGCGCATCCACTATTGGGATGGCGAGGATGAGGGCGAGGTTACGTTGAACGCCGCCACGCCCGCCTGAGCGATGGCCGATCTCGACCGCTTCATGGCGGCGCAGGACGGCGCGATCGACTGCGCGTTGGCCGAGTTGCGGGCTGGCGCCAAGACCAGCCATTTGATGTGGTTCGTATTCCCGCAGATCACGGGGCTCGGCCACAGCGCGATGACGCAACGCTATGCGATCGCCGATCTGGCCGAGGCGCAGGCCTATCGTATGCATCCTGTGCTCGGCCCGCGGCTGATCGAAGCTACCGAAGCGATGCTCGATTGGGCGGGGCGCAAATCGGCGGAGGCAATCCTCGGCGGGATAGACGCGATCAAACTGCGGTCGAGCATGACGCTATTCGACGCCGCGGCGGGCGCTGATGCCGCGCCTTTTGCGGCATGTTTAGACGCGTTTTACGGCGGCGAGCGCGACCCGGCGACGCTCGCGCGAATCTAGGCGCCGCGGCGCACCGCGCGCCAGCCCATATAGACGAACAGCAGCAACCCGATCGCTTGCGCCGCGAGGAACGGCGGTTCGGTGCCGGAGGGCGCGAACGCATTGAGCACGTGGATCTTCTGGAACGACTGCGTGATCAACACGAACACGTTGAACCATTGCGCGATGGTCGCGGCGATCGCGTAGACCGGCCGCCACACGCCGGCGCGCTGTGCCCCGTAGAGCGCGTATAACGCCACCGCGAGCACGACCAGCGAGATCACGCCGACGATATGCGGCGGGCCGAACGCTTTGGAATGAAAGAAGAAGCCGGTGACGCTGGTCAGGATCGTGAAGATCAGGAATCCGCGGTTCCACCCCGTCATGAACCGCCCCGCGACCATGCCGCCGAGGAAGATCAATCCCGTCAGGATGCCGATCAGGCTAATCGCGGTGTGCAGCGCGGTGAAGGTCGGGACCGACATGCCGAGGATGGTGTCCATCGCAATTCCCCTTTTCCGATGATCGTCAACGCTACCCCGCCGTCGTTCGCCTGACGAGTCGATTCGACGACGAAACGAGATGTGAGCGTTTCAGCCAATTTTTACCCTCTGCTGCGAGGATGCGCGGGAAACGACTTGGCCGGGGGTACCGCCATGAACCGATTTGTCCGACCGATCCTGACGCTCGCCGCGTCGATCGTCATCTTTGCCGCTCAGCCCGCCGCAGCCGATGACGGCCGCCGGCACGTCATGCCGGCGACGCAGAAGATCGATCTGGTCCGCGACTTGCCCGACGAACCCGCATTCGAGCGCGAGGGCGACCATTTCGATCTGGGCTACATCTACCCGATCCACACCGTGAACGGCGCCAGCGTCGCCTCGTCCGGCGGCGAGGCTGGGTTCGTGCTCTATCACGACGACAAATATGTGAAGGTCGATGCCAGCCTGATGGCGGACCTTCGCTATGCGCTCGGTGACGACCCGACCCAGGGCTACACCCCACCAGCGCCGAGTTCATCACGGGCGAGCGCGGCGGCCGATCCGTGGAGGGCGGACGGTAATGTCGACGACGCGCGTGGCCAGCCGGTTGCGTCAACGCCTTCGCGCGGCTCGGCCAACCGTCGGGGCGCTGGCTTCACCGTCGGCACGCTGTTCCTGTTCTTCGTCGTGCTGTTCCTTCGCGTGCGCGCGTTTCGTGACCTGGTGATTGGCGGGACCCTCGCCGCGATAGCTGCCATGGCACGTGGCAAGGGTGAATCCGACTCCTCGTCCGAGTCCTACGCCCCGAGCGACACCGTGGCAGCGCAAGCTGCGGCGCAACGCGCCCGACTCGACGCCTTGTCAGGCGCCACCCCATCCATGCCGAATGCCGCGCCGACCGGCTTCGGCCGCAAGCAGGTCTAACCGCCCATCGCGCGCGACACCGCCAGCGTGTCGATATATTGCTGGAACGCGACCGCCTTGCCGTCCTTAAGCGTCCAGACGTGCGCCGCCTGCGGGTTCATCGCGCCGCCGCTCGTCTTGTAGGCGCCGCCGTAACGGCCGAGCGCGACGACGCGGTCGCCGCCATCGATCAGGTCGGTCATCTGGACGTTGAACCCGTCCCATTCGGTGATGCAGCGGCCGAATACGCCTTCGGCAATCGCTTGCGGCCCGACATAGGGGTTACGGTCTGCGTAGGGGAAATTCTCCGCCTCGTTCCACACGATGTCGGGGCTCATCGCGCCGAGCACGCCCGCAACGTCGCCCGCGCCGAACGCATCGTAAATCCCCTTGATGACGGCGACATTCTCCGCGGACATATCCCTCTCCCCTGATCGTAAGCCGCGATGATGGACCGGTCGCGGCATCGAGTCACGTTCGCGAACTGGCCAAGCGCGCCCGCTTTGCTATGGCGATGACATGAAGGCGGAAAACAATCGCGTGCTGATCGTCGCGCTGGCGGCCAATGTCGGGATCGCGGTGGCGAAGTTCGTCGCGGCAGCAATTACGGGCTCCTCAGCGATGCTGACCGAGGGCGTCCACAGCCTGGTCGATTCGAGCAACCAATTGCTTCTGATGTACGGCCAGAAACGCGCCGCCAAGCCCGCCGACGCGAGGCACCCCGCGGGCTATGGCCGCGAGCTGTATTTCTGGAGCTTCGTCGTTGCGCTGCTGGTGTTCGCGCTGGGTGCCGGCGTGTCGGTCTACGAGGGCGTCATCCACTTCCTCGAGCCCGAACCGGCGGTGTCGCCGTTGATCGCCTATGGTGTGCTGACGGTCGCGTTTGTGCTCGAAGGCGGGTCGACCCTCGCCGCTTTCCGGGAATTCAATAGCGCGCGCGGCGGCAAATCGTGGTGGCGCGCGCTAACCTCAACCAAGGACGCGACGACGGTGATCGTGCTGCTCGAAAACGGCGCGGCGATGGCGGGCATCCTGATCGCCGCGATCGGCCTCGCGATCAGCCAGACGACCGGCGATCCGCGGTTCGACGGCATCGCCTCGGTGTTGATCGGCTTGCTGCTCGCGGTGGTCGCGATCTTCCTCGCGCGCGAAGCCAAGGGACTGCTGATCGGCGAGGCCGCCGACCCCGAGCTGATCGACGGCATCCGCCGCGCGGCGACGCGGCCCGGCATTACCGGCGTCGGCGAGATCATGACGATCCACAATGCGCCCGAACAGATCGTCGCGGCGGTAAACGTCGATTTCGACAACCGGCTGAGCGCCGGCGACGTCGAGCGGATCGTCGATGAGATCGAACGCGACCTACAGGCGAAATTTCCCGCGATCTACCGCGTTTATGTCCGCCCGCACGAGAACGCCGGCGTCAAGTTCGGCGACGCACGCGGGATGCTCCCCGAAGCCTAGCGGACCCGATAATCGACCCGGTGGCAGCGAGTGCAGTCTGGCTGAGTCTCACGACGGCCCTGTCAGGATTGCTCGATTCCGAAATCTCGGCGCGCGGACACGATCGTCACGATCATCCCGGCCAGCGCATCGACCAGCACCATCATCGTCAGCAGGAAGAATGCCGAAGTCGCGAAGCTGGCGAACAGCAGGAACTCGATCAGGCAGACGATGAAGAGCACCATCGACGCCATGTGATTGATGATCGTCGGCGAATAGGTCCGCGTCGACTTGATGACCTCGATGAACAGAAAAATGATCGAGAAGGTCAGGAGCAGGTCGCCCCAGTTCAGGCTGAACTGCACGTTCGACAGCATCGTCACCGTGATCGCCGCGCTGTCGATCCCGGCCAGCATGCGCGGGGTGTCGGTCCCCGGCACGGTGCCGCCGACGAACAGCGCGAACAGATTGTAGATGGCCACCGGGATCAGCAGGAACGGAAACATTTCGAGGATGATAAACGACGTGCGCGACGGCGCGCGGCCGCTCGCCGCCAGTGAGTCTCGCGTCAACATCGTCGGCTCCCCTACTGGTAACACTAGAGCCGGCCTCCTGGCTTGGAGGCGGGCACTCCGGCTGCGTAGGGCGATCCGCCGCGGCAGGTCAACGATCTAGGGTCGGGCGGCGCGTTCGCGGGCACGTTCCTCGCAAACGCCGACGAACCCCGACGCCATGAAACTCGCCATACGTCTCTTCACCGCGTCGAAATCATCCGACTTGCACAGCCCGCCGGACAGTTTGTCGATGCGCCCGGTGCGCGCCAGAGTCAGCATCAGTGCGCCGCTGACGAAGTGATATCCCCAGAACAGATCCTCGTCCGGGCAATCGGGCAGCGCGCGGCGGAGCAAGCCGATCAACCGCAGCACCACTTCGTCGAAATGCATATCCATCAGCTCAGCGCCCCATTGCGGGGTGTTGCTGACCAACGCGCCGAGCTGGCCGTAGCGCCGCCAGCCCTCGTCATCCTGGCTATAGAGTTCGATGTCGGTGTCCAGATAGGCGTGGAGCGCGCCTTCGACCGTCGGTTTGCCCCCGCAGCCGCGCTCATAAGCGTCGAGCGCGTCCATCCGGCGCTTGATCGTCACCGGTGCCCGCCGCGCGACGACAGTGTCGAACAGCGCTTTCTTGTCGTCGAAATAATAATGCAGCAGCGAGGTGTGGACGCCGACGCGCTTGGCGACGTCCTTCAACGTCACGCCATGCAGGCCGTGTTCGGCGAACAGATATTCGGCGGCGTCGAGGATTTGCTCGAGGCTTTCGGCCCGCTGTTCGGCTTTGGTCCGGCGTTTCGGCTTCGGGTCGGTCGTCTTCATGAAGCCTCCGCATCCGGCAAACGGTCCGCCGGCCCCGTCCCGGAACTACCTGCCAACCCTATCTCGCCTATCTTGGCGATCGATGCCAGCGTTTGCCCGAAAAACCACCCGCGCGGCCCGGCATCGCCGATCCCGCGCGGGCGCCCCCTTTAGCTCAGAAAGTCGTGCTGACGCGCACGCCATATTGGCGCGGTGGCGCCGCCAGTCGGCGGATGCCGTTGAGCGACCCGACATAATGCTGGTCGGTGAGGTTGGTGGCGTACGCCCCGATCGACCATTTGCCGATACCTGCCAGCGTCAGCTGCGCGTTGACGATGTTGCGCGCCTCCAAAAAGTCGCCGAGCGCGCGTTTCTGGAACAGCGTCGCCCACACGCTCGAGATATGCGCATAATCGACGCGTGGCGTCAGCGTGATCTGGCCGGTGATCGGGATCGCATATTGCGCGCCCACGGTGAACGTGAATTGCGGCGAATAGCTTTGACGGCGGCCACCCAGATCGATGCAGCCCGACGCCGACGCCGGGCCAGTCACGGGATTGCAGACCCCGGTCGTCGCGAGCCGCGGATCGCGCGCGAAGAACTGCCCGACCTCCGAATGCGAGAGCGAGGTCGAAAAATCGAACTGGAAGCCGTCGAACGACCCCTGCGCCGACGCTTCCAAACCGTAAAGCTTGGTCGTGTTCGGCACATTGAAGATCGACGTGTAGTTCGGCGTCGCCGGGTCGACGATCGTGACCTGGAAATTCTTGTAGATGTTGTAATAGCCGCCGATCTGCGTGCGCAGGTGCCCGTCGAGCAGCGTGCCCTTGTAGCCCAGTTCGAAGTCCGTGACCTTCTCCGGCACGAACGCCCGCGGCGTCCCGCCGAAGAGGTTCGCGCCGTTCAGCCCGCCCGCTTTCGTTCCCGTCGCGACGAAGGCGTAGAGGAAATTGTTCGGATCGACCGTCCAGTTCAGCGCGAGCTTGCCGTCGACGTTCTTGTTGGCGTTGAAATCGTGCTGCGTCAGGCTCGTCGGGATATTCGGCCCGCCCAGGTTGAGGATGATCGGATACACCACGTCGTTGCGCGAGGTGGTCCGCGACCAGCGCCCGCCGAGCGTGAGCTGCAGCTGTTCGGTCAGCTTGTAACCGACCTGACCGAACGCGGCGAGTGCGGTATGCGGGTTGGTACCCTCGATCCGCAGCGACCGCAGGACACCGGTCGCCGCGATCGCGACATAGCCGTTGCCGACGGGGAAATCATAATTGTCGTGCTGGTAATAGCCGCCGACCAGCCAGGTAAACCGGCCGCTGTCCGGTGAGACGATGTTGAGCTCCTGTGAGAAGATCTTCTCGGTGGCGAAATCCTGGAAAGTGTTGCTGGCGGTGCTGGTGCCGTCGGCGTCGAGTTCTTCCTGCGTGGTGCCCCGCTGATAGCCGGTGATCGACCGGAGCGTGAGGCCGCTGTCGAACGTGTAGCTGATGTTCGCCGAAATACGCCCGAACTCGTCCTGGCCGGACAATCGCGCATTGCTGGTGACGTTGAACGGATCGGCGGTGTTGAGCGTCGGCACCGCCGCCGTGCCGAAATAGGCTGGCGTGTTGGGGAAGCCGCCGTAATTGACCTTGTTGTAATCGCCCTTGATCAACAAACGCAGGTGCGAATCGGGCTGCCACAACAGGCTGACGCGACCGCTGATGGCGTCGAGGTCGCCGGGATTGCCGGTCCACGGGCCAGTGACGTTGAAGAACGTGTCGCGACGTTCGTAATTGCCGGCGACGCGGAGCGCCAAGGTGTCGCTGATCGGCAGGTTGATCGCGCCTTGCAGCTTCACATCGTTGTAATTGCCGTATTGCGCCAGCGCGTAGCCCTTGACCTTGTCGGTCGAGGGATTGGTCTCGGAAATGAACACTGCGCCGCCCGTCGCGTTGCCACCGGCGAATGTGCCCTGCGGCCCGCGCAACACCTCGACCGAAGCGATGTCGTAATACGGCTCGGTCTGAAAATAGCCCGGGAAGGTCGCCACGCCGTCGCGATACGTAACGACGCCGACGCCAACCGAGCTGGTGATTTCCGATTTGCCGATGCCGCGGATGTTGAAGCTGTTCGCCTGACCCGACGTGTTGACGGTCAGCGATGGGGTCGCGAATTGCAATCCTTCGACCGTGTTGACGCTCTTTCTAATCAGATCCTCGCCGGTCAGGACGGAGGCGGCGACGCCAGTGCGCTGAAGGCTCGTCGAGCGGCGTTCAGCGGTGATGACGATGTCGCCGTCCTGCGCATCGTTGCCAGTCTGCGCGTCGGGCGCAGCGGCGGCCGCCGGATTGGTGGTGGTCGTGGGGGCGGTCTGCGCGTGCGCGACACCCGTGCTCATCAATGCGGCGACCGAAACCGATAGCCAGAAACCTGCCTTCATCAGAACCCTCCCCAATATGCCGCATTCTCAGATGCGTGGAGCGTTCGACATACAGACTTTCACACTCGCGTCAATATTCATTCACTTATCAATCAGTATTATTTGCAGGCTCCCCGCTAGGTTGAGTGAGCCCGCGACCGCTGGTGCAGCCGCGGGCTCGATAAGTCAGGCGGGTTCGGCGACCGCCGCCGCCTTCGCGTTGTCGCGCCCGACCGCCATCTGAGTCAGCTTGTCATCGGTGGCATATTCTTCGTCGAGCGTTTCCTGGAGGATGCTCGCGATCTCGCCGCGACCGAGCTGGTTCGCCCAAGCGATCAGCGTGCCGTAGCGCGTTATCTCGTAATGCTCGATGGCTTGCGCCGAAGCGATCAGCGCGGCGTCGAGCACCGCCTTGTCGGCGATATCACCAGCGACATGGTCGGCTTCCTTGATGATCCCGTCGATCGCCGGGCAGGCTGCGCCCTTGGGCTCCTCGCCGATCTCGCCGAACACGCGCTCGAGCCGCGCGATCTGGCCCTCTGTCTCCCGCAAATGCGTCTCGAAACCCTGCTTGAGCGCGGGATCGGTCGCTTTTTCGATCATCGTCGGCAGCGACTTGGTGATCTGTTGCTCGGCATAATAGATATCCTGCAGCTGATGCAGGAACAGGTCGTCGAACGTCGCAATGTCTTTGGTGAACAAGCCCATTTTGGCCTCCTACGGTGTTGGATCGGTTCGCCGGGCGCGAAAGGGGAAAGCGCCCGGCGTGCCAGTTCAACGGACAGCCTTGCGCCCCGGTTTCGGTAAATCGTCATGATCGAAATTAAGGCAGCGTGCGTTTTTGCGGCTGTGTGACAAGCTCTTCATTGTGCAGTGCAGCATTAGCGCCTACGTGCGTTGACTAATGGCAGCGAAGGATCAGCCGATGACGCACTATGGTGACACGATCGACCGCTTCATGACGGCTGGATTTGATACGTGGAAGGTTTCGCTGAAGATCGCCGAAACGATGGCGGCGTCGCAGACGGTGATCGGCGCGCGCATGGCGATGCTGGGCACCGGGCTCGAATATCCCAGCCGGATGCCGTTTGTCGAATATAGCCGGCTAGTGCCGGAAAAGACCGCAGCGTTCGGCAAGGCGAATGCCGGCGCGGCCCAAGCGTTGAGGAGCGTCGGCGGCTCGAAGGCGACGATGTCCGACAGCATGGCCCTGCTCGATTGGTGGGAAGTCTCGATAAAAGCGACGGCGGCATGGTGGACGCCGATCCATGCTCAGGCCGTGGCGAACGCGCGCCGGCTAACCTGACGCGCGGAGGGTTGTGCCGCGCTAGTCGCGCCATGCCTGCATCGCGCGCTCATAATCGGCACGGACATCGTCCAGCTTGCGTTGAAGCTTAGCCATGTCGGCATCGTGTTTGGTGTTGAGCTCGTGACGCTCGCGCCTAAGCGCTTCCTCGCGGTCGCGGATCGCCTCGTTGACCCCGTCGTATTTGTGTTGGGCCCGTTCGAGCGATTGCTCGGCAGAGTCCAGTTTTTGGCGGGAAGGCTTGGGCTTCGGCCTTGCCGGCTTCGCTCTCTTGTCGCCAGCGCCCGGCATAGGCGCCGGTCGGGGCGTCGGCGATTTGGGCAAGGCGGCGAGATGCTGCGCGGCCGTGCCGCGGGCCCGCTTGATCACTTGCCCCGGTTTGGCAAGTGGCTCCTTGGTCAATACCGGATCGGTGACGACCGATGCCATGCCGCGCGCGAACAGATTGGCGTCGCTGCCCCAGGCCTCCAGCGCAGCCTTCTGGCTCGCCGCTGCGACATAGGCGTCGTGAAAGCCGATCGGCGTGCAGAAAACCTTGAGCGCGCGAGCCATGTGAGCGGCGAGCGCCTAGACGACGCCGGTGCCGCCGTTGGCGCCGATGACGCTGCCGGTGGTGAAGCTGTTCTTCTCCTCCGCCAGCGTCACATATAGTCCGCCCAGTTCGACCGGCTGGCCCGCGCGCCCGATCGGCGTGTCCTGGCCGAACTCGTTGAGCTTGCCCTCGAGCTGACCGCCGGACACCTGGAGCGGGGTCCAGACCGGCCCCGGCGCCACCGCGTTGACGCGGATGCCCTTGCTTGCGAGTTGCTTGGCGAGCCCCTTGGTGAAGATCTCGATCGCGCCCTTGGTCGTCGCATAGTCGAGCAATTCCTCGACCGGGTTGAAGGAATTGACGCTGGCGGTGTTGATGATCGTCGATCCCGGCTTCATCACCGCCGCCGCCGCCTTCGACAGCCAGAACATCGCATAGACGTTGGTCCTCATCGTGCGGTCGAATTGGTCGTGGCTGATGTCCGCGATCGATTCCTGCGCCTGTTGATACCCGGCATTGTTGACCAGGATGTCGAGCCCGCCGAGCTCCTTCGACGCCTGGTCGATGAGCGATAGGCAGAACGCTTCGTCGGTCAGGTCGCCGGGTAGTTGCACCAGCGTCGCGCCGTCCTTGTCGAACACCGCCTTCAGATCGTCGGCGTCTGCCTGTTCGCGCGGGTGATAGTTGATCGCCACCGCCGCGCCTTCGCGGGCAAAGGCGATCGCGGCGGCGCGGCCGATGCCCGAATCGCCGCCCGTCACCAGCGCCTTGCGTCCCGTCAGCCGTCCGGTCCCGACATAGCTGTCCTCGCCACTGTCGGGCACCGGGTCCATGTCGCGTTGCAAGCCCGGCCATTCCTGCGGCTGTTCGGCAAAGCCCTTGTTGTGAAACTTGTCTTGCGGGTCGATCAGCAGCGCGTCAGCCATGCGAAAACTCCTTCGCATCGCCAACTTCGCAGCGCGCGGATTGTTCAATGCGAAGCGAAATCGGAACGCGATGGCGATAGCCCGGTTGTCTCCAGGTGCGGATCGCAACCTATAACGTCAACGGCGTGAACGGCCGGCTGCCGGTGCTGCTGCGTTGGCTGAGCGAGGCTCTGCCCGACGTCGTCTGCCTTCAGGAATTGAAAGCGCCGCAGGATCGCTTTCCCGAAGACGCTATTCGAGATGCGGGCTACGAGGCGATCTGGCATGGGCAAAAGGCGTGGAACGGCGTCGCGATTCTCAGCCGCGTCGGCACGCCGATCGAAACGCGTCGGGGACTACCGGGCGAAGAGGACGACCCGCACAGCCGCTACATCGAAGCCGCGGTAAACGGCGTCATCGTTGCCGGCCTCTATCTGCCCAACGGCAATCCCCGTCCCGGCCCCAAGTTCGAGTACAAGATGCGCTGGTTCGAACGTTTGATCGACCACGCCGGCGACTTGATTGCGTCGGGCATGCCCGTGGTGATCGCAGGCGATTTCAACGTCATGCCGACCGAGCGGGACGTGCGGCGGCCCGAGCGGTGGCTCGACGATGCGCTGTTCGCGCCCGAAGTTCGCGAGGCCTATGCCCGACTGTTGCGCCAGGGATGGACCGACGCGCTGCGTACGATCCACCCCGACGAGACCATCTACACCTTCTGGAAGTATTTCCGCGGTGCGTTCGAGCGCAACGATGGATTGCGCATCGACCACATCCTGCTCAGCCCGTCGATCGCCGACCGGCTGATCGATGCACAGGTCGATCGCACCCCGCGCGGCTGGGAGAAGACGAGCGACCACGCGCCCGTCTGGGCATCGCTCCGCGACTAGATCGCCACTTTCAACGTTACCCGGATGTCACGGCCGGCGAGCGGGGCGAAATCCTTGAGCACGCTCGACGCGCGCCGAGCATCGACGTCGAAGATGTTGTTGGCGCTCAGCGTCAGGCTGGTCTTATTGCCAGCCCAGGGCGCGATGTTGAGGCTGGCATTGACCATCGTATAACCGGCGGTCGGCGTATCGAACGCGGCGATGCGGTTCTGGTCGAACACGTGCTCGACCTCGATCCGGCCCGACAGCCGGTCGCTCTGCGCTTCGATCCCGCCCAGCAAGCGCATCGGCGGAATGCGCGGCACCGGACCGACACTGCGGATATCGGCGCGGACGTAATCGGCGACGCCATCGGCGTTGATCGCGAACGATCCGATCGTCGCGAGCTTCAACGAGGCATCGATCTCAAACCCGTAATAGCGCGCATCGGCCTGAGCATAGACGAAGCACGGCAGGTCGACGCTGCGCCCCGACGGCGCGGCCGCGGCCTCGCACACCGCTTGTGGCGACTGACCGTCATAGGTGTAGTTGGAGAAGGTGTTGTAATAGGCCGACGCGTCGATGCTGTGGCCCTGGCCATGGCCGTGCAACGTCGCTTCGAAACCCCAGCTCTTCTCCAGCTTGAAGTCCGGATTGCCGAGTTCGTAAGCCTGCGTGCCGGCGTGCGGGCCGTTGGCAAACAGTTCCTCGTCCGACGGCGCGCGTTCGGTGCGCGACACGTTGAGGCCGATCCGCCAGTCGTCGGAGATCCCGTACGACGCACCTGCGGAAGCGGACACCGACGAGAAGCTGCGCGAGCCGCGGAAGAAGCGCAAGTCGTCGGTCAAGGTGCGGGCGGTCAGGTTGGTCTTTTCATATCGCGCGCCCGCCTCGGCTTTGAAGCGGCCGAACTCGAACTGCTGGAGCGTGAACAGCCCGACCTGCTCGCTATTGTTGCGCGGCAGGAAGGCCTCGTCGCCGACGACGTTGAAGTCGCGGTTGAAGAATTGCATCCCCGACGCACCGCTCCACCCGCCGCGCGTCGTTTGCACCAGTTCGAGCCGCGCCTCGATACCCTTGTTGTAGAAGGCGGTGCCGACCGAATTGTCCGCTTCGAGCTCGAAATGGCGATATTGCGCCGCCGCCGCGCGCAGACGGATCGACTTGAGGAAACCAGTCGCGTTGACCTCTGCACGCAGATCGAGCCGGTTCTGGACGACGTCGAGCCGCGGGGCCTCCTGTTCGTCGCCGGGATTGAGCGCATAACGGATCGGCACGCCATAGAGGCTGTCGTAGTGGCTGTAAGCGATCCCGAGTGATCCGCCGTCGGTGATCAAGGCGAGGCCGGTGCCCGCAGTCCAGGTTTCGGCGGCGGTGTTGGGAAGCGTCCCCTTCAAGCGCGCGGTCGCGGCGAAATCGATCGGGTCGTTGGGCGCCGCTATCGCCGCCGCATTGGCTTGAGCGCGGGCATTCGGCGTCAGGACATAGCCGCCGATCTTGAGGTCGTCGGTCTTCAGGTAAGACCCGTCGACATGGAAGACGAGGTTGCTCGTCAGCGCGAGGTCGCCGGCGATCCCGCCCGACCGCTCGGTCGATGCGGAGCCGTAGGTCGCGATACCGGTCACGCGATAGCCCTTGTCGGGCACGCTGCGCGGGATGCGCGTGTCGATCACGTTGACCACGCCACCGACGGCGCTCGACCCGTAGAGCAGCGCTGCGGGGCCGCGCAGCACCTCGATCCGCTCGGCGAGGAGCGGGTCGATGATCACGGCATGGTCGGCCGACGTATTCGACACGTCGACCGATCCGATCCCGTCGCTGAGCACGCGGACTCGGTCGCCCTGGAACCCGCGCAGGATCGGTTTCGACGCATTGGGGCCGAACGAGCTGGCCGATACGCCCGGCAGCTTTGCGAGCGTCTCGCCGATCGTCGGCTTGAGGTCGCGAGTCAGCTCCTTGTCGCTGATGATCGAGGTGCCCGACAGCACGTCCTTCTCGCCGCGCGCAATCACGCCGGTGACGATGATGTCCTTGCCGGTGTCGGTCTGGCCGTCGGTAGGCGTGGAGGTGGGCGCCGGGGCCGGCACGGGGTCGGCGCTGGCGTGAGCCATGGTCGGCGCGAGCGCCGCAATCGCGGCGCCGATCAACAAGGTATGTCGCATGAAACTTCCAATCTTCACGAATCTGGGCAGGTCGACAGTGTCGACAGAGCGACGGTCGGTTCGCCGCAACTAGTCAGTCAGATCGTGAAGATGGGCGGGGCGCGGCTTCGCCACGCATGTGAGAACGCGCGAAGCGCGAGTAGCGGCAAGGAGACCGCCGCAAAATGGTATGCTGCCTCGACGGGTGCGGCGAGCGCGATCGATCCGCCCAGCAGATACGCGCCGAACAGCGCCTTTTCCTCGCACAGCGGGCAAACCGGTGTTGCTGGACCGTTCTTCTGGCCATCCACCGCCGCAATGGCCACGCGCGCCGATTCGGTCGCGGCCCAAGCGCGGTCGGCCCCTAAATGCGCATGCGTTTGGGTCGCGAACCCCTGGAAGAGCAACGCCACGACAAGCCACAGCAGCGCAAACCGCCGCCCGGCTCGGACAGACGGCACGGCGAAGGACTCAGGTATCGAAGCGGTCGATTGCGTCACTCGGGGGTCCGTATGATACATTGTCTCCGACAACAACCCCTCAGGCTTGCGGAAAAGCGCTGGTGGGCCCGTCGGGACTCGAACCCGAGACCTACAGATTAAAAGTCCGTTGCTCTACCAACTGAGCTACGGGCCCGCACCAGAGCCGCGGCGCTTACGCGACGCGCGCGCGCCGGGTCAACCGCGTGGCGAGTTGGCGCACAGTCAGCCCAGTCAACGGGTCGCGCCAATCGGGTGCGATCTGGACCAGCGGACCAAGCACGAAGGCGCGTGTGCGAAAGACGGGATGCGGAATCGTCAGCCGATCGTCGGACCAGGCACCGCCCGACCACAGGACGATATCGAGGTCGATGACACGTTCCCCCCAGCGTTGGCCGCGGCGTCGCCCGAACGCGGCTTCGATCGCCTTCAGGCGGGCAAGCAGCGCCGGCGGCGATTCGTCGCTGTCGATCAGCGCTGCCGCGTTGGCGAACCGCCGCAACGACGGCCCGAGGGGGGCGGTCGTGATCGTCCCCGACGCCGCGACGACGTCGCCGATCGCGGCCAGCGCGGCACGCACTTCGTCGCCCGGGCCACCGTGGCGGCCGCGCCGGTTCGATCCGAGGGCGATGACATAGCTGGACGTCATGACGTCACAGCGCCTACCCGAGCCGAGTGAACTTTGCACCCAGTCCGCTCCCCGCGACCGAGCCGCCGCACGATTGCCCGCGATGTCCGCGCCTGGTGGCATTCCGCGAGGAGTTGCGCGCCGAGCATCCCGATTGGTGGAACGCGCCGGTGCCCGCGTTTGGCGATCCGGCGGCGTGGCTGTGCATCGTTGGTCTCGCGCCCGGCAAGCACGGCGCGAACCGCACCGGGCGCCCGTTCACCGGCGACTATGCCGGCGATTTGCTATTCGCGACGCTGGCGAAGTTCGGCTTCACCAGCGGCACCTATGATGCGCGGCCCGACGACGGGCTGGCGCTGAACGGCGCGATCATCTGCAATTCGGTCAAGTGCCTGCCGCCGGCGAACAAGCCGACGCCTGCCGAAATCCACACCTGCCGGCCGTTCCTGCAAGGCCAGGTCGATGAATTGCCCAACGCCCGCGTCTTCATCGCACTGGGCCAGATCGCGCACCAATCGGCGGTCAAGGTGTTGGGCGGGAGGCTCCCCAAAACCCGCTTTGCGCATCTGGCGGAGCATCGCTTGCCAGACGGGCGGATGCTGATCGATAGCTATCATTGCTCGCGCTACAACACCAATACCAGGCGGCTGACGGCGGACATGTTCGAGGCGGTGTTTGCGCGGGCGCTGGAATTGCGGCCTCAGATGTTCTCGACCAACCGCCCGTAAAGCTCGGGCCGGCGGTCGCGGAAGAAGCCGAATGCGGCGCGGTGTCGCTTGACGCGGTCGAGGTCGAGCGACGCCACGATCACGCCCTCCTCCTCGCGGTCGAGCTCGGCCAGGATGTCGCCGCGCTCGTCGGTGATGAAGCTGGTGCCGTAGAACGTCTGGTCATGCTCGGTGCCGATGCGGTTGGCGGCGACGACCGGGACGACGTTAGATACCGCATGGCCGACCATAGCGCGACGCCATAGCCGCGCCGTGTCGAGGCTGTCGTCGTGCGGCTCACTACCGATCGCGGTGGGGTAGAACAATATATCCGCGCCCATCAACATCATCGCCCGCGCGGTTTCAGGATACCATTGGTCCCAGCACACCCCGACGCCCAGCGTCGTGCGGTCTGGCCCGTCCCACACCTTGAAGCCGGTATTGCCGGGGCGGAAATAGAACTTTTCCTCGTAACCCGGCCCATCCGGGATGTGACTCTTGCGATAGACCCCGGCGACCTTGCCGTCGGGGTTCACCATCGCGAGACTGTTGTAATGGTGCGGTCCGTCGGCTTCGAAGAAGCTGGTCGGGATCCACACTTTCAGTTCGGCGGCGAGTGCCTGCATCGCGATCACCGACGGATGCTCGGCGGTCGGCTTCGCGTTGGCGAACAGCGCCTCATCCTCGACCCGGCAGAAATATTCGCCCTCGAACAATTCGGGCGGCAGGATCACACGCGCTCCCCTACCATGTGCCTCGCGCACCAGGCGCGACACGTTGGCAATGTTCGAATCGATGTTGTCGGAGAAGCCGAGCTGCAGCGCGGCGACGGTGATCTGGGTCATGATCTCCGCCATAGCCGGGAAGCCGCGAAAGTGGCAGTCCCCCGATGAACTTCAAGGGAGGCCCGAATGGAACGGCTGTTCGAGATGGTGGCTGGCAAGGTATCGGGCTGGGCCGGTCGGCCACCGGCGTTCATCCTCGCGGTGTCGGTCATCATCGTATGGGGCGTAACGGGTCCGGTCTTCCGCTATTCGGACACGTGGCAGCTGATCATCAACACGGGAACGACGATCGTCACCTTCCTGATGGTGTTCCTGATCCAGAATGCGCAGAATCGCGACGCCTCGGCGATCCAGGCCAAGCTCGACGAGATCATCCGAGCGACGAGCGACGCGCGTAACGGCTTTATCGGGATCGAGAATCTGACGCAGGACGAGCTCGAGGAGCTCAAGGTCGCGCTCAAGAAGGAATGCGGCGACGACGACCGCGGCAACCACGAATCGGTCGAGCGCCTCCTCAACCGCCTGTGAGCTACACGGTCAATCCGGCGAGCAATTTGGGCAACGCCCCCGATTCGCCCCGCGCCTCGGCGATGAAGCGGTCCTTGAGCGAGGGGGCGCGCTGCACCGCCGACAGGCCGAAGCGGCGCACTACGTTGGCGGTGTTGCCGGGGATGCCGAACAATCGCGTCAGCCCGTCGGTCGCCAGGCTGACCATGAACGTATCGAGACTGCGCCAGCGCTGGTAGCGTTTGAGGAGCGCCGGATCGCCCATGTCGAGCCCGATCCGCTTGCCCTCGACCAGCACTTCGACCAGCGCGGCGACGTCGCGGAAGCCCACATTGACCCCCTGCCCCGCGATCGGATGGATGCCGTGCGCCGCGTCGCCGACCAGCGCTAACCGGTCCGCCGTGATGGTCGCGGCATGATGAAACCCCAACGGATAGCTGAAGCGCGGGCCGAGCCAGGTCAGCTCGCCGAGAAACCCGCCCATCTTGCGCGACAGTTCGGCAAGGTAGCCGCGCTCGCCCAGTTTCTGCATCCCCGGCGCCTGCGCCGTGCGCACCGACCAGACGATCGCCGAGCGATGGCCGCGGTCGTCATCGACCAGCGGCAGTATGGCAAACGGTCCTTCCGGATAGAAGATTTCATAGGCGACGTTCTCGTGCGGACGCTCGTGCCCGATCGACGTCACCAGCGCGACGTGATCGTAGCTCCAGCGCGCGGTGTTGAGCCCTGCCGCCTCGCGCGTCGGCGAATTTCGCCCTTCGGCGCCGATCAGCAGCGACGCTTTCACAGCGCGACCATCGCTCAGGGTCGCGCTAACGCCGAAGTCGTCTCGCACGACTTCGAGCGTGCGGGTTTTCATGCGGAGATCGACGCTCGGTGCTGCACTCGCCGCGTCGAGCAACGCCGCGCGCAGATCGCGATTCTCGAACATCGTGCCGAGCGCGTCCTCGCCGTCCTGCGGGACGAAATCGAGCGCGCCGGCCTTCAGCCCGTCGCTCACCCGAATACCCTCGATGGGGCAGCCTTTGCCGGCCAACCGGTCCGCGACGCCGATCGCTTCGAGCATCCGCATCGGGGCACTGGCGATCGCGGAGGCGCGGCCGTCGAACCCCGCCGCCGTCACCACCGCAGGGTCGGCCGGATCGACGACGATGCTGGTCAGCCCGTGCGCGTCGAGCGCCACTGCGAGCGCACTGCCGACCAACCCGCCGCCGAGGATGAGGATGTCTGCCTGGTCCATGCGCCCTGCCCTAGCGCCGCTGCGACGAGCCGACAATCGCGCCAGCTTGACGCGGGACTCGGCAAGAGCGAGAATCCAACGCGAACGAATAGCGGACATTTCGGGGGTAAACGATCATGGCGAGCCGTGTGCAGCCGCCGCTCTGGCGCGAGACAGTGAAGGCTGGCGCCGCGCGCGGCTGGGCGCTGGTCGCAGCGATGGCGGTGCTGGCGCTGACGTTGGCGCTCGCCGCGGCACTGCTCACCTATCATTCGGGCGATCCGTCGCTGAGCACCGCCGCCGGTGGCCCGGCCGAGAATCTGCTCGGCACGCCCGGCGCGTTCATCGCCGACCTGGCGTTCTCGGTTCTCGGCCTGCCGGTCGCTGGACTGCTCGCGGTCGGCGCGATCTGCGGCTGGCGGATGTGGAGCGACGAGCCGGCCGGGCGCTGGGGACGGATGCTGGCGACCGCGGCGATCGGCGCGGCGTTGGTCGCGACTGCGCTCGCCTTCTGGTCGCCCGCGGCGTCGTTGCGCTGGCCGGCGGGGCTGGGCGGCGTGGTCGGGATGACGATCGCGGGCATGCTCGGCTGGGTCATCGACCTGATCGGCAACGCCACCGCGATCCTGTGGACCGGACGACTGGTCGCGCTCGCGATCGGCATCGCCGGGTTGGTGATCTGGTTCACCGGTTTGGGAATCGGCCTGCCTCGCTTGCCAAGGCTCGATCGTCGCGCCCGACCTGAGCGATTGACCGACGCGCGCGATCCCGCGCCGGCGGCCGAACAGGTCATCCGCCAGCCGCGCGCCCTCGCGTTGCCGGACCATCGCCCCGGCCCGGTCATCGCCGAACGCAACGCCGCGACTGTGCAACCCAAACCGGCGCGCGGACCCAAGCAGGCCAGCCTTGACCTGCGCGACAATTACCGTCTGCCGACGCTCGACTATCTCAAGCCACCGCCCCCCGCGGCCGGCGGCCCGATCGACAAGGCCGCGCTCGAGCGTAACGCCCGGCTACTCGAAACCGTGCTCGACGATTTCCACGTCAAGGGATCGATCACCGAGGTGCGCCCGGGCCCGGTGGTGACGATGTACGAGCTCGAACCCGCCGCGGGCATCAAGGCGAGCCGTGTGATCCAGCTCGCCGACGATATCGCGCGCAACATGTCGGCGATCTCCGCGCGTGTTGCCACGGTGCCGGGACGCACCGTGATCGGCATCGAATTGCCCAACGCCAAGCGCGAAATGGTGAGCCTGCACGAACTCGTCGCCAGCGACGTGTTCGAGGATCAATCGGCCTCGCTCCCGCTGATCCTGGGCAAGAACATTGCCGGCGATCCCGTCGTCGTCGATCTGGCGCCGATGCCCCATCTGCTCGTCGCGGGCACGACGGGGTCGGGCAAGTCAGTCGGGCTCAACTGCATGATCCTGTCGCTGCTTTATCGGCTGACTCCCGACCAGTGCCGCCTGATCTTGATCGACCCCAAGATGCTCGAGCTGAGCATGTACGAGGACATCCCGCATTTGCTCGCCCCGGTCGTCACCGACCCCGCCAAGGCCATCCGCGCGCTCAAATGGGCGGTCGAGCAGATGGAGGAGCGCTATCGTCAGATGTCGTCGGTCGGCGTGCGCAGCCTCGCCAGCTTCAACGACAAGGTCCGCGCCGCCAAGGCCAAGGGCCAGCCGCTCGGGCGTAAGGTCCAGATCGGCTATGAGAACGGCAAGCCGGTCTACGAGGAGGAGCAGCTCGACTTCGCACCGCTGCCGCAGATCGTCATCGTCGTCGACGAGCTCGCCGATTTGATGATGACCGCGGGCAAGGAAGTCGAATTCCTGATCCAGCGGCTGGCGCAAAAGGCGCGCGCGGCGGGCATCCATTTGATCATGGCGACACAGCGCCCGTCGGTCGACGTCATCACCGGCGTGATCAAGGCGAACTTGCCGACGCGGATCAGCTTCAACGTCACCTCGAAGATCGATTCGCGCACCATCCTGGGCGAGCAGGGCGCCGAACAGCTGCTGGGCAAAGGCGACATGCTCTATATGGCGTACGGCAAGCAGATCAGCCGCGTCCACGGGCCGTTCGTCAGCGACGACGAAGTCCGCGCGGTCGCCGACCATTGGCGCGCACAGGGCCAGCCCGACTACATCCAGTCGGTCACCGAGGAGAGTGACGACGGCTTTGCGCTCGACGGCGCGCCGCTGGGCGAGGATTCGGCCGAGGACCAGCAATATCGCAACGCGATCCAGCTGGTCGTCGAAAGTCAGAAGGCATCGACCAGCTGGCTCCAGCGCCAGATGCGGATCGGCTACAATTCCGCCGCGCGCCTGATCGAGCGGATGGAGAAGGACGGCATCGTCGGGCGTCCGGATCACGTCGGCCGCCGCGAAGTGCTGCGCGACCGCGACGGCAACCCGCTCTGATTTCGGGCGTTCAGAGCGGGTTCAAGCCTGCATCGCCATGCTTGCGCCAATCCTCAGGAGAATGTTCGTGACGTTTCGCGCCCTCGCGCTGCTTGCCGTTCCCGCGCTTGTCGCCGCGGCGCCCGCCACTTCGCCCGATCTCGCCAGGGTGCAGGCGCATCTGGCGGCGATCCAGACGATGACCGCGACGTTCAGCCAGACCGACCGTAACGGGAAGACGCTCAACGGCACGCTGTCGCTCAAGCGACCGGGCAAGATCCGCTTTCAGTATGAAAAGGGCGTTCCGATCCTGGTCGTCGCCGATGGCGGGTCTTTGTGGTTCCTCGATTATTCGGTGAAGCAGAAACAGCGCTGGCCGATCGGCGGCTCGCCACTCGGCGTGCTGCTCGATCCGTCGAAGGACATCAGCCGCTTTGCCAAGATGGTGCCGACCGCCGATCCGTCGATCCTGTCGGTCGACGCGGCCGACCCCAGACATCCCGAATATGGGCGGATCAACCTGATCTTCGAAAAGAACGGCGCGGGCCCCGCCGGGCTGCTGCTGCGCGGCTGGGTGGCGCTCGATGCGCAGAACAATCGCACGACGATCCGGCTGTCCGGACAGCGCTTCAACGTCCCGCTTTCAGACGGAACGTTCCGCTTTGTCGATCCGGCGCCGGGCGGCCCGCGAAAATGACGGATTCGTTCATCTGGGCGACAGCATTGCCCGACTAATACAGTTCTCGCGGATGTGGGGCGGTTCGGGATTTTCCCCCTGTTGCCTGAGTTGCTCCACTTCCCGCCTGCGTGACGAACGCTAGGTCGGCCCTCGCTCCATGCCCCCGGAGCGGGGGCCT
>JBDSWC010000082.1:0-7017 GCA_039926845.1 Sphingomonas sp.
CCGGCGAAGGCCGGGGCCCAGTTACGGGCGACCCGATACTGGGCCCCGGCCTTCGCCGGGGAGGCGTGCGGTGGCGCACCGCTATTGAACTTTAACGCCGTGTCATGGATTGGGCGCACATCCCAGATTCCGGAGTATCCATGACCCACCGCTTCGACCCCTCCTCGCTGCGCGAATACGACATCCGCGGGATCGTCGGCAAAACGCTGTCGACCGACGACGCGCGCGCGATCGGGCGCAGCTTCGGCACCGTCGTGCGCCGCGCCGGGGGCACGCGAGTCGCGGTTGGGCGCGACGGGCGCACCCATTCTCCCGACATGGAAGTGACCTTGGTCGAGGGACTGCTCGCGGCTGGCGTCGATGTCGTGCGGACCGGCATGGGCCCGACCCCGCAGCTATATTATGCCGAGGCGGAGCTGGAGGTGGATGGCGGCATCCAGATAACCGGCAGCCATAACCCCGCCGAGTATAACGGCTTCAAGATGGTGCTGCAGCACCGCCCGTTCTTTGGCGAGGACATCCAGAAGCTCGGCCAGATGGCGGCGGACGGCGACTGGGAGGAAGGCGAAGGCACGGTATCGGACGTCGATATCGTCGACGATTACGTGGGTCGCCTGATGGCGGGTTACGCCGGCGGCGCGTATCGGATCGGCTGGGACGCGGGCAA
This sequence comes from Sphingomonas sp., assembly GCA_039926845.1. Lineage (GTDB taxonomy): Bacteria > Pseudomonadota > Alphaproteobacteria > Sphingomonadales > Sphingomonadaceae > Sphingomonas. The sequence continues at coordinate 668 of JBDSWC010000082.1, forward strand.
CGGTGCCGCCGGCCCGGTGATCGAGAAGCTCACCAAGCTCCTGCCGGGTGAGCATCACTTGCTGTTTACCGATGTGGACGGCAATTTTCCCAACCATCATCCCGATCCGACCGAGGAAAAGAACCTCGCGCATCTGAAAACGCTCGTCGCGGAGAAAAGCCTCGATTTCGGACTGGCTTTCGACGGCGACGGCGACCGGATCGGTGCGATCGATGGCCAGGGGCGCGTGATTTGGGGCGACCAGATCCTGTCCATTCTGGCCGAACCCGTGCTCAAGGAGCTACCCGGCGCAACGATCATCGCCGACGTGAAGGCGAGCCAGGCGCTTTACGACCGCATCGCCGAACTCGGCGGCACGCCGCTGATGTGGAAGACCGGGCACAGCCTGATCAAGACCAAGATGAAGGAAACGGGGTCGCCGCTCGCGGGCGAAATGTCGGGCCACATCTTTTTCGCGCACGATTTCTACGGGTTCGACGACGCGCAATATGCCGCCGTGCGGCTGATCCGCGCGGTGCACATGATCGGCAAGTCGATGACCGAGATCCGCGGCGCCATGCCCGCGATGGTCAACACCCCAGAAATGCGGTTCCAGGTCGACGAGAGCCGCAAGTTCGCGGTGATCGACGAAGTGCTCGACCGGCTCGAGACCGAGGGCGCGACGGTCGACCGCACCGACGGCGCCCGCGTCAACACCCCCGACGGCTGGTGGCTGTTGCGTGCATCGAACACCCAGGACGTGCTGGTGGCGCGCGCCGAGGCAAAGGACCAGCCCGCGCTCGACCGCCTGCTCGCCCAAATCGACGCGCAACTCGCCGCAAGCGGATTGGTGCGCGGGCCACAGGCGGGGCATTGAAGCCCAGCGTCATCCCCGCGAAAGCGGGGACCCATCTCGTGCCCGTGCCACCAGCAGCACGCTTGAGAGCTGGGCCCCCGCTTTCGCGGGGGTGACGAAAGAGGGGAAAGCGCCCATCTACCCGTCATGGCCTCCGCCCCCTCGATCATCCGCGTCGTCGACCTCGAAACCACCGGTGAGACGCCCGGCGCGCACGGCGTGTGCGAGGTCGGTTGGCAGGACGTCGCGCTCGGCAAGGACGGGCGCTGGGACTTGCAGGGCGAGGGCGGCAGCCGGCTGGTCAATCCCGGCCGCCCGATCCCGCCGATCACGCAGGCGATCCACCACATCCTCGACGAGCAGGTCGCCGCCGCGCCGCTGTGGATCGACGTCGGGCGCCCGGTGCTCGACCCCTATCCGCGCCGCCTCGCGCTCGCCGCGCACCGCGCCGATTTCGAAATGAAGTTCTGCACGCCCAACATGACGCACGGTGCCGACTGGATCTGCACGTGGAAGTGCGCGATGCGGCTGTGGCCCGATAGCCCGAGCTTCTCCAACCAGGTGCTCCGTTACTGGCGCAAGCCCGAGGGTATCGACCACGAGCGCGGCCTGCCCGCCCATCGCGCCTTCCCCGACGCCTATGTGACCGCGTTCCACCTGCGCGACATGCTCAACGAAGCGTCGGTCGCGCAATTGCTCGAATGGTCCAACCTGCCCGGCCTGCTGCCGCGGGTGCGTTGGGGACCTGATCGCGGCAAGGATTGGCGCGAGATCGCCGAGGAGAGCCTGATGGGTTTCCTGACCGACCGCGACCCCGACGTGCGCTTCACTGCCGAGACCGAAGTCGCGCGGCGGCGCGGCGGCGGCGCGGTCGGGCGGCCCAACCTCCAGGGCATGCTCCTCTAGCCCCACTGATCTCGATCAAGGCAGCTTTTCTGGCGTTTCGTTTCGCTCCCGGCTAGGTCGCGCTCATGTCCGGGGTGGTGTTGAAGCGTTTGGGAGCGCCCGAGGGGCTGGCGCGGCGCTTTCTGGTCACCAGCATGATCGTCGGGTTCGCCGCGCTCGCGCTCGCCGGGATCGCCGCCGCGTGGGTGACGACGCGCAATGCCGAGCACACGCGCTGGGTCAATCATACCTACGAAGTCGAAGTATCGATCGCGCATCTGCAAGCGTTGATCGAACAGACCGAAGCCGCGCGGCGCGGCTATGTCCTGACCGGGATGCCTGCGTATCTCGACAACCAGCGGTCGATCGTCACCAAGGTCGATCCGGCGCTCAACCGTCTGGTGCAACTGACCGCGGACAATCCGCGGCAGCGCGGCCGAATGGCCGATCTGCGGCAACGTATCGCCGCGATCCGCGAGCGGCAGGAAGCGACGATCGCACTGGTCCAGACCGGGAAACGCGCCGAGGCCGTGACCGTCTTCGCGGCCGAGACCAGCGCCCGCCGCCTGCGGTCGATCCGCAATCTGTTTGCGACGATGGCCGCCGACGAGCGTCAGCTGTTGGTGGCGCGCGACGCGGCGCAACAAAGCAGTCTCGCTGGCTTTTATCTGATCCTTGGTCTCGCCGGATTGCTGATCGCTCTTGTCGCTACGGTCTCGGTCGCCACGGTGCTGCGTTATACCAAGGACCTGGGTGCGGCGCGCGACCGGCTGCAATTGCTCAACGCCGACCTGGAGGGCGCGGTCGTCGAACGCACCGCCGATCTGACGCGCGCCAACGAAGAGATTCAGCGCTTCGCCTATATCGTCAGCCACGATCTGCGCTCGCCATTGGTGAATGTGATGGGGTTCACCGCCGAGCTCGAAGCCGCGAGCGCATCGCTCGCCGATCTCGTCGACCGCGCCGAGGAACGCGCACCCGACTTGGTCACCGACGAAGCGCGCGTCGCGGCCAAGGAGGATCTGCCCGAAGCGATCGGCTTCATCCGCAGCTCGACGCAGAAGATGGACCGGCTGATCAACGCGATCCTCCGGCTGTCGCGCGAGGGGCGGCGGACACTGGCGCCGGAGCCGCTGGATGTGGCCGTGATCGCGCAAGGTATCGCCGATTCGCTCAAGCACATCGCCGACGACCGCGCGCCGCAATCACCGTCGAACGACCGATGCCGTCGCTGGTCAGCGACCGCGTCGCGATCGAGCAGATCCTGTCCAACCTGGTCGAGAATGCCGTCAAATATCTCTCGCCCGACCGGCCCGGCCGGATCGTCATGCGCGCGCACGCCGAGGGTCCGCACCGGATCATCGAGGTCGCCGACAACGGCCGCGGTATCGCCGCGAACGACCATGACCGCGTATTCGACCTGTTCCGCCGCTCGGGCACGCAGGATCAGCCGGGCGAGGGGATCGGTCTCGCGCATGTCCGCGCGCTCGCCCATCGGCTCGGCGGCACAATCGATCTTTCTTCCACATTAGGCGACGGCAGCATTTTCCGCGTAAACCTGCCCGCCACGCTTTCTGAAACGGGACCGAATACATGAACGACCACCGCAGCGTTTCGATCGTGATGATCGAGGATGACGAGGGGCACGCGCGCCTGATCGAAAAGAACATTCGCCGCGCCGGCATCCTGAACGACATCATGCATTTCACCGATGGGACGACCGCGCTCGATTACCTGTTCAATCATTCGCACGGCCCGGCACTCAACGGACCGGCGCTGGTGCTGCTCGATCTCAACCTGCCCGACATGTCGGGGACCGACATCCTGACCAGGATCAAGGCCGAAGGGTCGCCGCTCAAGCGCACCCCCGTCGTCGTCCTGACCACCACCGACGACAAGGTCGAAATCCAGCGTTGCTACGATCTCGGCTGCAACGTCTACATCACCAAGCCGGTCAATTACGAAAGCTTCGCCCAGGCGATCCGTCAGCTCGGCCTGTTCCTGTCGGTGATCCAGGTACCGGAGATCGAAGCGGACTGATGCCTCAATCGATCCGCCGCCTGCTGTTCATCGACGACGACCCCGGCCTGCGGCGGCTGGCGCAACGCGCGCTGACGCGTCACGGTTTCGACGTCGATTGTGCGGAAGGCGGGGCGGAGGGCCTCGCGATGGCGCGCGAGAAACAATATGATCTCGCCACCGTCGATCACTACATGCCCGGCATGGACGGGCTGGCGACGCTCGAACAGCTGCGCGCTCTGCCGAACGCGCCGGCGATCGTCTACGTCACTGGGAGCGAAGAAGGCCGGATCGCGGTCGCCGCGTTGCGCGCGGGCGCGGCCGATTACGTCGTGAAAACCGTCGGCGAGGATTTCTTCAGCCTGCTCGCGTCGGCGCTCGACCACGTCCGCGAGCGCGCCGCACTCGAACGCGACAAGGCGCACGCCGAGGAACAATTGCGCGACACCAATGCGCGGCTCGAGGCATCGCTGCGCGAGGTCAATCACCGCGTCGCCAATTCGCTGCAACTGGTCACCGCGATGGTCCGGCTGCAATCGAATTCGCTGTCCGATGCGGGGGCGCGGCAAGCGCTGGCCGATACCGAGCGCCGCATCGACGCGATCGCGCAAGTCCATCGCAGCCTCTACACGACCGACGATGCCGAGGGCGTCGATATGAAGGACTACCTTCAGGCGTTGATCGACGAACTCGGTGGGGCGTGGGCGAGCGAGAAACCAAAGCGCGCGCTGACGCTCGACGCCGAATCGATCCGCTTGACCGCCGACCGCGCGGTATCGCTGGGGGTGATCGTCAACGAACTCGTCTCCAACGCGTTCAAATATGCCTATGGCCCGGCCAGCCCCGGCGAAGTGCGCGTGTCGTTGACGCGCGACGAAGGCGCGTTCCTGCTCGCGGTCGAGGACGATGGCGTCGGGCTCGGCCCGAGTCCGCGCACGCAAGGATCGGGGCTGGGCAGCCGGCTGATCGGCGCGATGGCGAAAAGCCTGAAGGGCGCGGTCGAATACGATTCGAAAGCGAACGGGTTGCGCGCGACGCTGCGCGCGGCAATCGCCTAGAAATCGACCGCGATCCCTTTCAGCGTCCAGTCGCCGTAGCGCGTCGGATCCGCGCCGAGCGGGTCGTCCTTCGGCTCCTCCACCTTTTCCGGCTCGGGCACGGGCGGGCTCGGGGTCAGGTAGGCAGGCGGTTTGACGTGCGGCGGGCGGGGCATATCGATCTCATTTGCGGTGCGCGGCGGCATCCGCCACATGGGCCGATGATCACCGGTCTTCAAGCATGAACCAGCCTGCCCCTCCGGGCGTCGCCGCGCGCCAGGCGGCGTTACGTTTGCTCGATGCCGTGCTGCGCCGGGGCGAGACAATCGAACAGGCCGGCGGACGCGCACTCGCCAGCATTCGCGCCGACAACGATCGCGCCTTGGCGCGTGCGATCGCCGCCGAGGTCTTGCGGCATTTGCCCGATCTCGATGCGCTGATCGATTCGGCGACTCAGCGCCCATTGCCCGACGACGCCAAGGCGCGATTCGCATTGCGCATCGCGCTGGCGCAGATGCTCGCGCTCGGCACGCCGAGCCATGCGGCGATCGCGACCGTGTTGCCGCTGGTCGATGGCGGGCCGCGCAAGCTGGTCCATGGCGTGTTCGGGACGCTCAGCCGGCGCGGCGTGACCTTGCCCGATCCGCCTGCGCTTCCCGCTGCCACCGCCGAGCGCTGGAAAGAACAATGGGGCGAAGGGACGGTAGAGGCCGCGCGGCGCGCGATGGCGACGCCGCCGCCGCTCGACCTTACGCTGAAAGGATCGGACGGTCCCGAAGGCCTCGAGCTGCTGTCCGGCCATCGCCGCTTGCCGCGCGGCACCGCAATCCCCGATCTTCCCGGCTATGACGACGGTGCGTGGTGGGTGCAGGACATCGCAGCGTCGCTCCCCGCGCGGCTGCTCGGTGGCGGCAAGGGAAGCGCGATCGATGCCTGCGCCGCGCCCGGGGGCAAGACGATGCAGCTCGCCGCGGCGGGCTGGGACGTCATCGCGATCGACGTCGCGGAAAGTCGTCTTGCGCGACTTCGCGACAATCTCGGCCGCACCCATCTCTCCGCAGAGATCGTCGCCGCCGATGCTACGAGTTGGAGTCCGACCGCTCCGGTCGATGCCGTGCTGATCGACGCGCCGTGCAGCGCGACCGGCATCTTCCGCCGCCATCCCGACGTCATCTATCGCGTCCATGCTGCGCTGATCGAGCAAATGACCGACCTCCAGCGCCACTTGCTCGCGCACGCCGCGGGCTGGGTGAAGAAGGGCGGGCGATTGGTCTACGCGACTTGCTCGCTCGAGCGTGCGGAGGGCGAGGAACAGGTCACGGCGTTCCTGTCGGCCAACAAGGATTTCGCGATCGATGCGGTGCGGCAGGACGAACTCCCCGCCGGTATCGCGCCCACGGCCGAGGGCTGGGTCCGCATCCTGCCGGGCGCGCTCGAAACCGATGGCGGATGCGACGGCTTCTTCATTGCCCGATTCGTGCGCGCCGGATAGAGGCACGCCATGCAGCAACCCGTCCGCATCGCGCCGTCGATCCTCAGCGCCGATTTCGCCAAATTGGGCGAGGAGGTCCGCG